>JADGRN010000127.1 GCA_017880825.1 Methylophilaceae bacterium
AGAACATGCCCCGGCCATCTGGTCGTGGCTAAAGCAAGACGCTGCGCCAGCCGGAGCAGCAAGCTGGGAATGGCTGGAGATTCAGGCTGGCATCCCGGATATCGAGCCTGCAACACAGGAGGCATTTGTCCCGCAGATGGTTAATCTGGATGCGCTAGGCGGTATCAATTTCAAGAAAGGCTGCTATACCGGCCAAGAGATCGTCGCCCGCACGCATTACTTGGGGAAAGTTAAGCGCCGCACCCAGCTGGCCCATATCGCCGCGAGTGAGGCACCAAAGCCTGGGGACGATATTTTCAGCGCTGATGGTAATGAGCCAGTGGGTAAACTGGTAAGAGTTGCCACCGCGCCACAGGGCGGGTTTGATGTGCTGGCCGAGATTCGGCTGGAAAGCCTGGAGGCAGGGCGTGTGCGTTGGAATAGTAGCGAGTTAGAGATTAGCGAACTGCCTTACAGCCTGGTGTCTTAAGGCTTCTTATCCGCTGTTGGCGCTGTCGCCTTAGGGACGCTGGCGCTAGTTGCAGGGATATCCGACTGCAGTATCTGATAAAACACTTCGTCCTGTTTCACCATGCCGATTTCGCTACGGGCGCGCTCCTCAATCGCAGCGTAGCCTTGCTTGAGGTCGCGCACTTCGGCATCCAGTGTGTCGTTGCGTGCTTTTAAAACGTCATTTGCATCTTTTTGCTGGCTGATTTGCCGGTTCAAGTCCCACACCCTTAACCAGCTCCCCTTGCCCAGCCACAGCGGGTACTGCAGCGAGGCGATGAGGATGACAAAAATAAGTGTGAGGGCTCTCACCTGAGTTGTCTAGTGCTTACCCAACAAGATTGTAAAATGCGCCCTTACCGGCATAGCTGGTGGCATCGCCCAACTCTTCTTCGATGCGCAATAACTGGTTGTACTTGGCTATGCGCTCGGAGCGAGATAACGAACCGGTCTTGATCTGCAAGGCATTGGTAGCCACTGCGATATCGGCAATCGTCGTATCTTCGGTTTCACCCGAACGATGCGAAATCACCGAGGTATAGCCGGCACGCTTGGCAGTTTCAATGGTCAGGAAAGTCTCGGTCAGCGTACCAATCTGGTTAACCTTGATCAGCACAGAGTTGGCTACACCACGCTGTATGCCCTCTTTCAGGATTTTCGCGTTGGTCACAAACAAGTCATCACCCACCAGTTGCACTGTGTCGCCCAAGCGCTGAGTCAGCAAACTCCAGCCGTCCCAGTCAAATTCGCTCATGCCGTCTTCAATGCTGATGATGGGGTATTTATCCACCCAGGTTGCCAGATAGTCGGTGAATTGAGCGGAAGTCAATTGCAGGCCTTCGGATTCGAGATGATATTTGCCGTCCTTGTAGAACTCGGAGCTGGCGCAATCCAGACCCAGCAACACATCACGGCCCGGCTCGTAACCAGCCGCCGAGATAGCCTCCAGGATGTATTGAATGGCAGATTCATTGGATGGCAGATTGGGCGCAAAACCGCCTTCATCCCCCACCGTGGTGGTCAGGCCTTTTTTATGCAGGATTTTATGCAAGGCATGGAACACTTCAGCGCCGCAACGCATCGCTTCACGAAAGCTGGGACGACCGGCCGGGATAATCATGAACTCCTGCATGTCCACACTGTTATCGGCGTGGGCGCCACCGTTGACGATGTTCATCATCGGCGTCGGCAACTGCATCTGGCCGGAACCACCTAGATAGCGGTATAACGGCAGGCCACATTCTTCAGCTGCGGCGCGGGCGCAAGCCATGGAAACAGCCAGAATCGCATTTGCTCCCAAGCGTGCTTTGTTTTCAGTGCCGTCCAGCTCAATCAGCGTATTGTCGATAAAGCTTTGCTCTTCAGCATCGAGGCCAATGATCGCTTCACAGATTTCGGTATTGACGTTCTCTACCGCCTGTAGCACGCCCTTGCCCAGATAGCGCGTCTTATCGCCATCGCGCAGCTCGACCGCCTCTTTACTGCCGGTGGAAGCACCGGAAGGTACGGCGGCACGACCGATGATGCCGGATTCCAGCAATACATCGGCTTCTACTGTGGGGTTGCCGCGAGAATCAATAATTTCACGGGCGATAATGTCTACGATTGCGCTCATTCTTGTTCCTTTATCTGTAAATTAAATTCAATCACAGCATTAAAGCGTTTGTTCAATAAACCCGGCTTTTTTTATCAACTTATCCATCTCCACCAACACTTCCAGCAACGCCTTCATTTTGTGCAAGGGCCAGGCATTGGGGCCATCCGACAAGGCTTTGGACGGGTCAGGATGCGTTTCCATAAAAATTCCGGCAATACCGCTGGCTACTGCCGCACGCGCCAATACCGGCACGAACTCACGCTGACCGCCACTCTTGTCACCCTGCCCACCCGGCTGCTGCACCGAGTGGGTGGCATCGAACACCACCGGGCAATTGGTTTCACGCATTATGGCCAGACCGCGCATATCCGACACCAGGGTATTGTAACCAAACGAGGCACCGCGTTCACATACCATGATGTTGTCCTGGCCGCCGTTAGCGGCCTTGGCTTTGTCCACCACATTTTTCATATCCCACGGCGCCAGGAACTGGCCTTTTTTGATATTAACAGGCTTGCCGGAACGCGCGCAGGCTTCTATAAAATCAGTCTGGCGACACAGAAAAGCCGGCGTTTGCAGAACATCAACCACCGCAGCGACTTCCGGCACCTGTTCCGCAGTGTGCACGTCAGTCAGTACCGGCACACCAATCTGGCGCTTGACCTCATCCAGTATTTTCAAGCCCTCAGACATGCCAAAACCGCGAAAAGTCTTATTGGAGCTGCGATTGGCCTTGTCATAGGAGGATTTATAAATGAATGGAATACCCACGGCCGCGCAGATTTCCTTGAGCTGGCCGGCAGTGTCCAGCGCCATCTGCCTGGACTCAATCACGCACGGGCCGGCAATCAGGAACAAGGGATGATCCAATCCGGCTTCAAAACCACACAGTTTCATTATTTGCTTTCCTTTTTACTGCTTTGCTGGCGTTCTAATGCAGCTTCGACATAGGCCTTGAACAAAGGATGGCCGGTGCGCGGGTTGGAAGTAAATTCAGGGTGGAACTGACAAGCCATGAACCATGGGTGGGTGCTTTGCGGTAGCTCAATGATCTCGCACAAGTTTTCGCTCGGGGTACGCGCAGAAATCACCAGGCCCGCGGCTTGCAATTGATCCACATAATGGTTGTTGACTTCATAACGGTGGCGATGGCGCTCGTTGACTTCCGTACCGTAGATTTGCGCCGCCATCGTGCCGGGCTCAATCGGACAGCGCTGCGCACCCAGCCGCATGGTGCCGCCGAGATCGGAACTCTGGTCGCGCTTTTCCACTTTGCCATCGGCTGTCTGCCACTCGGTAATCAGGCCGACTACCGGATATGGGCTATCTGGATTGAATTCGGTGCTGTTGGCGCCAGCAAGCCCTGCTACGTTTCGCGCGAATTCGATCACTGCCAGCTGCATACCGAGACAGATGCCGAGATAAGGCACCTTGTTGTTACGCGCATAGCCAATCGCGGCAATTTTGCCCTCGGTGCCGCGTTTGCCGAAACCGCCAGGCACCAGAATCGCATCCATTTTCTCCAACGCTGCCGTACCATTTTTTTCGACATCTTCCGAATCGATAAAATGGATACGCACTCTGGATTGCGTATGTATGCCTGCATGGATCAGCGCTTCCGTCAGTGATTTGTAAGACTCCGTGAGGTCAACATATTTGCCGACAAACGCAATATCCACCTCAAATTTCGGGTTGGCCAAGGCATAAACGATCTTGTTCCAGCTGGATAAATCGGCAGCATGCGCAAGAATGCCCAGCTTGTGGCAGACAATTTCGTCGATGATCTGATCATGCAACAGCCCGGGAATTTTGTAGATGGAATCAGCGTCGACCGCCGAAATGACAGCCTCAGGGGAAACATTAGTGAACAATGCAATCTTTTTCTTTTCTTCCTCAGGAATACTGCGATCAGCGCGGCACAGCAGAATATCCGGCTGAATACCGATCTCGCGCAATTCTTTCACCGAATGCTGGGTGGGCTTGGTTTTCAGTTCGCCGGCAGCAGAAATCCACGGCACCAAGGTAAGGTGGATGTAGCAGGTATTGCTGCGGCCTTCTTCGATACCCATCTGGCGGATGGCTTCCAGAAAAGGCAGCGATTCGATATCGCCTACTGTGCCACCGATCTCGACGATGGCCACCTCGGCACCCTCGGCACCGCGTTTGATATGGTTTTTAATTTCGTCGGTGATATGCGGAATCACCTGCACGGTCTTGCCCAGATATTCGCCCCGACGTTCTTTCTTGATCACGGTTTCGTAAATCTGGCCGGTGGTGAAGTTGTTACGCTTGCCCATGCGCGCGCTGATGAAGCGTTCGTAGTGACCAAGGTCAAGATCGGTCTCGGCGCCATCATCGGTGACGAACACCTCGCCATGCTGAAACGGGCTCATGGTGCCGGGGTCAACGTTGATGTAGGGATCAAGCTTGAGCATGGTGACTTTGATGCCACGCGATTCAAGGATGGCGCCCAAGCTGGCGGCTGCAATGCCTTTACCTAAGGAAGAAACGACCCCGCCGGTGACGAATACATATTTAGTCATGAAAGGCACTTGTGATTTGTTACAGACGGGAGCCTATTTTACGGCAAACGACCCTTTGCCACAATTGAACAAATAATACAATTTAGAGGCTTTGCTTTGCACTCAAAATCACTTCTTTAAGCGCTGGAGCAATGAGTTTTGAGCCTAGAACACTTAAGTGGTCATCATCTTTATACAAGATATTGCCGTCTTTCTCGCCATAACAATACTTGGCATCACACAGAAGCTGCATTGGGTCAAAAGTAACAACGCCAGGATAATCTATTAGAACTTCTTTTATTATATTACGATAACCCGCTTGCCGTGCCTCAACTGTTGCACGCGGTATTTTACATTGTGATTCTTGCACTTTTCTGAATAAT
>JADGRN010000128.1 GCA_017880825.1 Methylophilaceae bacterium
TTACTGGTCATTTCGCAAGACACCAGTGCTTATGGCGTTGATGTCAAATACCGTGCCGGATTCTGGAACGGGCGCCCACTCAAGACGCGCATGACAGAACTGTGTGAGGCATTGGGCGAATTAGGCGTATGGGTGCGATTGCTTTATGTTTACCCCTATCCGCATGTGGATGAAGTGATCCCGCTGATGGCGGATGGGCGCATCTTGCCATATTTGGATGTGCCTTTTCAGCACGCCAGCCCGCGCATACTCAAAGCCATGAAACGCCCAGCCAGCAGCGAGAATAATCTGGCGCGCATCCGTGCCTGGCGCGAGGTTTGCCCGGACATCACCATACGCAGCACCTTCATCGCCGGTTTCCCCGGTGAGACTGATGATGATTTTGAGATGCTGCTGGATTTTCTGCGAGAAGCTGAGTTGGATCGCGTTGGTTGCTTTGCCTACTCGGCAGTGGATGGCGCGGCGGCCAATGCGCTGGCTAATCCAGTGCCAGAATCCTTGAAACAGGAGCGATTGTCGCGCTTTATGGCATTACAGGAAGAAATCAGCGCCAGCAAGCTCAAGCGCAAAATTGGCCAGGTGCAGATGGTGCTGGTGGATGAAGTGGACGGTGATGAAGCCATCGGCCGCACCAGTGCTGATGCTCCGGAGATTGATGGAGTGGTTTATCTGGCGGGTGGTGATGGTTTGATGCCGGGTGATTTTGTTGAAGCACAGATTGTCTATGCTGATGGGCATGATTTGTGGGGTGTGCCGCCAAGCTAATTTTAGTTATTGCGTAGTTTTGCTAGTCGCCCGCAAGGGTTGTGTACGCCAAGTGAGCACTACTGCGCAGTGACCTTGACGCCAAAATCCGCTTCGACCAGTTGTGGCCGTTCGCAGTCAGCGCGATCTTCCAGGAAATCCAGGGTATAAGGGCAGCGGTTAGGTTTGCATTGTGCCTTGCGGCGCTTGCTAGTAGTGGCTTGGGTGTTGATGTAGGGCGTCCGGCTGATGCGGATATAACCTGAGGACTGAAGCTTTTGCGCGGTGGTTTCGAACAGGCTGAGCGGGTTGTCGATGTTCTGCAGGGTGATGCTGGTTTTGCCTACCTTAAGTACGTTGTACATCACGAATCTGGTGGCAGTCTGCTTACCGTAGATCTCTCCAGTATGAATGTCCACGTTGGCTCCGCTTGCTGTCTGTGGCTAGATAATAGCCGTAGTTACGCGCCATCACAATATCAATCAGTTACGCAAGTTTGCTTGGCGATCTTTCATTAGTCACAGTAGTGCATGCTTATCTTCGACGCAGGCTGATGTGAGCTTTGATCAATTCATGTGCTTGCTGACGATATATACCGTTCTCACTGTCCTTTACCCACATGTGCAGCAAACCAGTAAAAAACAGGTGAGTATCCATGGCTAGCTGTGCCGGGTCAGCATGGTCTCGCAGCAAGCCCTTAATCTTGGCGCGCTCATAGGTGAGACGCACTTTTTCGATGATGCCTGTGCAGTTTTGCAGAATTTGTCGTAGCACCTCGGCAAATTCATCGACGTACTCGCACTTGATCATCATGATTTCATAAGTCTGACGCGTGGTCAGGTCTTCACTAAGAAACTGCATGGTGCCACTGAGGAAACGCTCAATACGTGTAAGAGGATCTTCCGGGCCTTCCACCAGCAGCGTGTCGTCCATGTGGTCGATCAAGGGCAGCAGCACCTGTTCGCGCATGGCACGAAACAACTCGGTCTTGTTACTGAAATGCCAGTAGACTGCACCACGTGTGACACCTGCGGCTGCAGCAATGTGTTCCACAGTCGTACGACTGACACCGCGCTGCAGAAATACCTGGCGTGCCGCATCGATGAGTTGCTGACGGGTAAGTTCGGCAGCTTCTTTGGTTTTGCGAACCATCATGGGCTCCTTAAAACTATTTACATACATTCATGTTTGTATATAAAATACATACATTCTAGAATGTAAGCAATATATTTCTGTTATCTAACATGGAGTTGTACATGGCCACCTTCAAATCCAGCCGTCGCTATACTAATAATTTTTTAGCGATTGCGATCAGTATGGTCGCTGCTTCAGTCCTGGTTGCCTGCAGCAAGGGCGAGCGGAATGGCGGCCCCCCACAGGGCGCCATGCCAGCAATGCCGGTGACGGTGGTCGAGGCGCAGCCTACCAGTGTGCCAATCAGTGCCGAAGCGGTTGCCCAGACCGAAGGTGCCAAAGAGGTCGAAATCCGCCCGCGCGTTGGCGGCATCTTATTGAAACGTTTATATGACGAAGGCGCCGCACTAAAAGCCGGGCAGCCCATGTTCCTGATTGACCCGGTGCCTTATCAGATTGCGCTGTCGCAGGCGCGGGCACAATTGGCCGAGCAAAAGGCAAAAGTTGAGCAGACGGTACGCGAGGAAGCGCGTTTGAAGGACTTGCTGTCAACCAAATCGATCAGCGAGCGCGAGTATGATGACGCCGTATCTAACGCGGCAGTGTCACGTGCAACCGTGCAACAGGCTGAAGCCAATGTGCGTGAGGCGGAGCTGAATCTTTCCTACACTACGGTCACTGCGCCGGTGAGCGGGGTTTCTGGCCGCTTCCAATTCTCCGAGGGTGCGCTGGTTTCAGCTAACAGCAGTCTTCTGACCACTATCGTGCAGGTTTCACCGATCTGGGTGCGCTTCAGTTTTTCCGATAACGAGCTGACGCAACTTGGCGGTCGTCTTACCGAACAAAACGTGCAGCAAGTCACTTTGATACTGCCGGATGGCTCGGAATACAAGCAGAAAGGCACGCTTAATTTTGCTGCCAGCCAGATTGATCCAGCGTTGGGCACCCAGCAGTTACGCGCCACTTTCGACAATGCGGATCATCGCCTGCTGCCGGGGCAGTTTGTGCGTGCAAGAATCACCACCGGCAAGCGCGACGGTGTTTATTTGCTGCCCCAAACCGCAGTGCTGACGTCTGACCAAGGCAAGTTTGTCTATGTAGTGAATGCTAAAAACGAGGCAACAGTGCGCCCGATAGTGGCCGGCGACTGGGTAGGCAAGGATTGGGTGGTGCTGGAAGGGCTGAATGCCGGTGATAAAGTGATTGTCGACAATATCATCAAACTGCATCCAGGCGCTGCGGTATCACCACATGCGCCGGGTGAAAGCCCGATGCCGCCCGGTCATCCAACCAAGCCTGCCAAGCAAGCTTAAGCGGGAGTTGTTATGACCAGATTCTTTATCACGCGGCCGATTTTTGCCTCGGTGCTGTCCATCATCATCGTGCTGGCCGGCTTGGCCGCAGCGTTGAAGCTGCCTATCGCGCAATACCCGCAGATTGCACCGCCTACGGTGCTGGTGACGGCGAACTATCCTGGTGCCAGTGCCGAGACCTTATCCAAAACCGTAGCTGCGCCAATTGAAGAGCAACTCAGTGGCGTAGAAGGTCTGCTGTATTTCAATTCCAGCGCGGATTCCAGCGGCACCTTGACCATTACCGCCACCTTTGAGACCGGTACCGATATAAATCTGGCAACATTCAACGTGAGCAATCGCGTCAATATTGCCCTACCGCGTTTGCCGGACGAGGTGCGACGCACAGGCCTGGTGGTACAGAAGCGCTCCAACGATATCCTGATGGTGGTGATGCTGACCTCCAAGGATAAGAAATTCGATCCACTTTATCTGAGTAACTACGTCACGCTGAATGTGCTGGACGAGCTGAAACGCCTTAAGGGCGTGGGCGATGCCACTGTGTTCGGTGCCCAGGATTACTCCATGCGCATCTGGTTGCGCCCTGATCGCATGGCGCAATTGGGGGTGACTACCACCGATATCGCCAACGCCATTCAGTCACAAAACGCACAATACGCCGCCGGCAAGATTGGTCAGGATCCTGCTCCAGCGGATCAGCAACTGGTCTACACCGTGACTGCCAAGGGCCGTTTGATAGATCCTGCGCAGTTCGGCAATATCATTCTGCGTGCTGAGGGTCCGCGCGGTGTGCTGTATCTTAAAGACGTCGCGCGCATCGAGCTGGGTTCGCAGAATTACAATGTACGCACCGCGCTCAATGGCCAGCCGGGCGTAGGCATCCCGATCTTCCTGCAGACCGGCGCCAATGCCCTGGATACGGCAAATGCCATCAAAGCCAAGATGGATGAGCTGAAAGCTCATTTTCCGGCAGGTGTTGAGTACCAAGTCCCTTACGACACCAGCGCGTTCGTCAAAGCCTCGATTAAAGAGGTGGTAAAAACGCTGGGCATGGCCATGCTGCTGGTGGTGATTGTGGTATTCGTGTTCCTGCAAAGCTGGCGCGCGACGCTGATTCCGATGATTGCCGTGCCAATCTCCCTGATAGGTGCATTTGCCGGTTTATGGATATTCGGTTTTTCCATCAACACCCTGACGTTGTTCGCCATGGTGCTGTCCATCGGCATTGTGGTGGATGACGCAATTGTGGTGCTGGAGAACGTCGAGCGATTGATGGATGAAGAAAAACTGTCGCCCATAAATGCAGCGATCAAGTCCATGCAGCAGGTCTTCGGTGCAATCGTTGCCATTGTGTTGGTGCTTTGCGCGGTATTCGTGCCGGTGGCTTTCCTCGGCGGCATTGCCGGTGAGTTGTACCGCCAGTTTGCCGTGACAGTGGCGGTGGCGGTGGTGATTTCCGGCATGGTCGCATTGACGCTTACCCCGGCCCTGTGTGCCATAGTACTCAAACCAGCACATGAAGAGTCGGCACTGTTCCGGCCGTTTAATCGTGGGTTTGCATTCTTGACCAGGTTCTACACGAGTATGGTCGGTTTGATCATACGTCACATCATCATTGGCGCCTTGGTATTTGTCGGCATGATTGCCGCTTGTATTTATCTCATCAAGCTGGTGCCGAGTAGCTTCGTACCGCCCGAAGATCAGGGTTATGTGGTCACGGCGGTCATCATGCCAGATGGCGCGACCTTGAGCCGTACCGCCAAAACCACCGAGACGGT
>JADGRN010000129.1 GCA_017880825.1 Methylophilaceae bacterium
TTGATTTCCGCCCCTGCGTCAAAATCCTCGCGTTGAATGCGAACAGTCAATTTAGCCTCGCCATCTAATCAACCGCCGGTGACTGGCGGGAAAAACGCCACTTCGTCACCATCCTTGATTGGCTCGCTGTTCGGCACCAGCGTCTGATTCACCGCGGCACGCAAAGGGCGACAGCCATCGAATTCCTGCTGCCAAGGCTCACCGCGCGCCACCAGTAATGTCATCAGGCCTGCCACGGTGGTCATGCCTGGAGGCAAATCCAGTTCTTCACCAGCCAGTCCCAGTGATTCACGCAGCCTTGCGAAATAAAGCACCTTGATCATCATTGCTCCGGCTCGTCGTCAGGCAGCGCCAAAGGTGCCACTGTTTGCTCTCCCTCCAGCTCAACCGCCTCGATCTGGGCAAAGCGGCGGCTGATTTTTTGGCTGGTGGTGTGGACATCCTGCACGTCTTCATGCGCCTGACGAATATGCGTAGCAAGGTTGAGCATGCGCTTGTCAAAGCGCTCGAACTCCTTGCCCAGCTTGCCCAGCTCGTCTTTGATGATATGCACTTGTTTGCGCGTTTCTACGTCTTTCAACACCGCGCGCGCCGTGTTCAGCACCGCCATCAAGGTGGTTGGCGACACTATCCACACATGTTTGCGCATGGCGTAATCCACGATATCGCCGTGATAGGCATGGATCTCGGCAAATACTGCCTCGGCTGGAATGAACATCACCGCACCGTCAGAAGTGACATTGGGGATGATGTATTTGTTGGCGATGCCGTCCACGTGCTTTTTCACGTCTGCCTTGAACTGGCGATCTGCCAGCAGACGATCTGCCTCGGCAATGCCGCTTTCATACTTGCGGTGATAGTTCTCCAACGGAAACTTGGAATCCACTGCCACAGTACCCGTCGGTTCTGGGAGGAACAGCGCGCAATCCACCCGTGAACCATTGGGTAGCGTGTATTGAATTTCGTAGGCATCGGGCGGCAAGGCGTTACGCACCAAGCCTTCCAACTGCACCTCGCCGAACGCCCCGCGCGAACTCCTGTTACTCAGCAAATCTTGCAGGCTCACCATATTGGTGGTCAAGCCGTCTATCTTCTTTTGTGCCTCATCGATAGTGGCCAGGCGCGTCATCACATTGACAAAGGTTTCGTTGGTTTTCTTGAAGCCTTCATCCAGCCGTTCAGACACCTTGCCGCCGATCTGCTCCAGCCGGCCATCTACAGTCCTGGTCAGGGCTTCGATACTGCCGGTCAATTGCGAGGTGGCAAGCCGCATGGTGCCCTGAATCAATTCCTGTTCAGCCTTGCCCTGCTCTGCCAGCGTGGTGTGGAGTTTCTCCAGCACGGTCTCACGCGTGGCCGCCAGGCTTTGTGCCTGCGACAATTGCAAAGCCTGCATGGCTTCGCGGGTTTGCTGCAGCTCCTGTGCCACAGACAGGCGCAGACGTTCTGACGCGTCCGTCGAGACAGTGGCAAGCCGGTCGCCCAGCTTGTTGAGCCCGTCGTTCAAATCCCGCAGCATGGCAAGGTGTTTTTCTTCCAGCTGCGGCAGCAGCGCGCTCTGCCCATCCTGCTGACGATAAAGCTGCCAGGCCAGCAGCAGCAATACACAAATGACAAAAACTAAAATGACAATTTCAAGCATTCCAAATTATAACTCAAGCTGCCTGGGCATAGCTGCCGTGATGGCAGCGGCTTCAATTCAGCGCGGTTTTATGCCACACTCAAGCTTAGATTTGCACCCCGCTTAGGATTCTCCCATGATGCAATTGCGCCTGATGCTCAGTCAATGGATAGCCAACCTCACCCGACGGCTGCGCAATAATTTTTACCTTTATCTGGCCGCGCTGCTTACTGTATGTGTGCTGCTGGATGCCGGGGTGTTTCATGTGGGTGAAAACATGCGGCAAAAAGCCTTCGATTTCATGGTGCGGCATCGGGTTGTGGTGCCGAAACCTGATGCCGATATCATCATCGTCGATGTGAATGAAGCCAGCCTGGCCGCGATGGCAGGCGAATATGGCCGCTGGCCGTGGCCGCGCCAGGTGTTTGGCGAGTTTTTAGAGAATATCGAAGCGCAAAAACCAAAGGCCGTGGTGTTCGATATCCTGTTTTCCGATGCCGATGTCTACAACCCGGATAGTGACGCCTATTTCAACGAGGCTATCGCAGCTACGGATAACACCTTCTTCCCTTTCCTGCGCTTGTCCGAAACGCAGGATAAGCTGAGCCAGGTCAAACCCGGCATGATTCCCGGCATCACTGAAACCATTGCCAGCCAGAGCCAGGCCGATGCCACCATCGCTGTGGTGCTGCCGCATTTCGAAGCTGCGCTTAATTCCAGGCGTTTAGGTTTCCACAATATTTATCCGGATGTCGATGGCATCGTGCGCGAATATAGGCTTTACCGTGATGACTACGGCTGGAAACTACCGTCGTTACCATTGACTATCGCTGACACACTGGGCTTTACTGTGCCCGCATCGCAGAATGTGCTGCTTAACTGGCGTGGCAAACCGTTCACCTACCAATACGTGAGTTTTAGCGACGTGATGCGCGACATGAGCAGCAAGGTGAGAAAGCGTCCGCAGGATGAATTCAGCGGCAAGATCGTCATCATCGGCTCCACCGCGTCCAGCCTGTTTGATCTCAAGGCAACCGCGATGGCCAAGACGCATCCGGGCGTGGAAATCCTCGCCACCGCCATCGACAACCTTAAACATGCGGATTACCTGCACGTGTGGCGCGGTTCCCTGCCTTATGTGCTGATCAGCCTGTTGTTGATCTGGCTGACCACTGCCGCTTTTTATGTCCAGGTCGACCGGGACAGATTCAACCGACTGTTCAGCGGCAGCCAGATTGGCCTGCTGGTGCTTTCTTATGTAGGCATCAATATCACCAATACCTATCTCGACTTTACCGGGCCCATCACCTGGGCGGTGGCCTATTTCAGCGTGGCAAAAATTTATGCCTTGGCCACCGATCGCGCCCTGCAACGCTGGCTGGCTTTTGGCGTCAAACCGGGCGCAACCGGGACGCATGTGCAATTGATGCCGGTGCTGGTCGAGAGCATGGAGCCTCTGGGTGATGCCATGCTGAAAAAATTGCGGCGCCAGCTGGAACTGGCATGCGACACGCCTAACGATGTCGAAACATTAAAAGGTGCACAAAGCGGCATCTGGGGCTTGTTTGGTGATATGGTCTTAGTCAGCTGGACGTATGCCGACACGCACCAGGAATATGCCACATTGGCCAAACAGGATGCCAGCAAGCTGGCAACTCAATTACCTGAAATACTGAGCAACATTGGTCTGCCTGCAAGCACGCCTGTGCGTTACACCATACACGAAGGCAAATTGACGGGAGACAGCCCACAAGCCGGCCAGTGGCGCGCCCTGTTTGCACAGGCCATACTAAAGCTGGAACAACTCGAACACCCGGACATACCGAAAGGCTAAGCATGAAACCTCTCAAATACTGGCTGCTGACTGCAGCGCTACTGCTCCCCGTAACCACCATGGCTACGGAGATGGGAACCGCGCTCAAAACTGATAGCATGCGCGCTGAACCCTACGCCGATGCCAAAACCACGGGTAATTTTGCCCGTGACGACAAACTGGAAATCCTCACCAAGCAAGGCGCATGGCTCAAGGTTAAAACCGCCAGGACAACCGGCTGGGTGCGATTGTTATCGGTCAAACGCGGTAACTTGGCAAAAAGCAATGGTGCCGCAGGTGTGCTGGGCCTCGCCAGCGGCCGTGCAGGCACCGGCCAGGTGGTTGCCACCACCGGTGTGCGCGGTTTGGGCGAGGAAGACCTGAAAGCTGCCAAATTCAACGAAGCTGAAATCAAGGCATTGGAGGCTAACACCGTCAGCGTGGAACAAGGCCAGCAATTTGCCAGCACCGCCAGCCTTAAAGCGCTCCAACTGCCCTATTTGCCTAAGCCCGGCAGCGCCGAAGGAGGTGCCAAATGAATTCACGCACCCTCACCAATATATTGCTGAGCGCATTCCTGATCGCGGTTGCCTGCACTATGCCGCAAGCGCAGGCATTCAACCTGGGAGATACGCTGAAAGGTGCTTTGGATAAAAACAAATCCGGCAAAGACAAATCGGCAGACAAAGGCACAGCGGCTTCCGGCACTGAAGCCGGCAATACCGAAAGCAAAAACCAGCCCGCCTTTAATCTTAAAAGTCCATCGAAAGCGGAAGAAATCCAGCTCGGCCGTGAAATCACCGGCAATCTTTTGGGTGCCGCGCCGTTAGTCAAAGACGCTGAACTGCAGAAATACGTCAACCAGGTCGGGCGCTGGGTTGCAAGCCAGAGCGAACGCGCTGAGCTGCCCTGGCATTTTGGCGTGATCGAAAGCGAAGACCTGAATGCCTTCTCCGCGCCCGGCGGGTTTGTACTCATCACCAAGGGCCTCTATCGCAAGCTGGAAAACGAGTCACAACTGGCTGGCGTGCTGGGGCATGAGATCGGCCATGTGGTGAAGAAACACCAGCTCAAACTATTGCAGAAGCAACAGCTGCTGAATTTCGGCGCCGGACTGGTCAGCGACAAGTTTGGCAATGGTAATCAGACCATCCAGAAAGTCATCGGCAGCGGTGCCGAAATCAGCGCCCGCAGTCTGGACAAAGATGCCGAGTTTGAGGCCGACCGCATTGGCGTAGTGCTAACGGCCCGTGCTGGTTATGATGCTTACGGACTGCCGGAGGTGCTGCAAACCATCGGCCAAGTCAGCAAAAACGATAGCAGCGTTGCCCTGCTGTTCAAGACCCACCCTGCACCGGACGATCGTCTGACCAAGCTGGGCGATGCGATTGGCGCCAAACTGGATAACGTGAAAGACGGGAAAACCTTGCCGGACCGACTATACAAGCTGAAAAACTAGACTCCCCGGCTAAAAAAACTGAACCCAATC
>JADGRN010000130.1 GCA_017880825.1 Methylophilaceae bacterium
ATACTTATATTGATTCTAATTCTTTTTGAAATAGTTTTTATAGCCTATGACATCCTTCGACGGCGCTTCACAAAACGAATGAAAGATCATCACCGAGAAGTTTTCTTCCGTATTGGTTGTCCCTCCACAAATTGGTCAGCCTTCTCAGAATCCCTGGATGAACAAAAAGCGTTAACCGTCCAAGCCAAATATATCCGTTCTGCTGGGTACCAAGAGCTTAATGATAAGGAGACAATTTTTCTTGGTGACCAACTGCGAAGACTTTTTTTTGCCCAATTGATTCTTGGCTTTTGCTTCTTTGCAATACTTGTGTTCCTGTTTGGTGAGTAGATTAACCTTCACGTGATTAGTTTCCCTATTGGAAAAATCTCTGTTCTTTTGACCTCATTCGTACCGGCGACAAATGTGGAAGACGGTTTTCTGTTATGGCAAATGAATCTACCTGCCCATCTTGTTCTACGAGCGCCTAACATCGCAGCCCTAACCAAGAACGTTGATGTCTGTTTTTTGAGAGCATGAATGGCAGCAATGGGTCGAACTGAGACATTTGATTCCGACTAAAGGGGTTAGTATCGATTTATTTTTCTTGAATCAGAAAGACTTTAGGTTCCAAACTAAGAATATGAACGACATCGAAATCGCACAGGCTGCCCATTTGCGGCCAATCAACGAGGTGGCAGCCAAGCTGGGCATTGGTGAAGATAGCCTTGAGCACTATGGCCGTTACAAAGCCAAACTTTCCTACGAGTTTTTGAACAGTCTGCAGGATAAACCGGATGGCAAGCTGATACTGGTCACGGCTATCAGCCCTACGCCGCCGGGTGAAGGTAAAACTACTACGACTATCGGTCTGGCTGACGCACTCAATCGCATCGGCAAGAAGGCCGTAGTCTGCATCCGAGAGCCATCGCTGGGGCCATGCTTCGGCATCAAGGGCGGCGCGACGGGCGGCGGCTATGCGCAGGTGGCGCCGATGGAAGAAATCAACCTGCATTTCACCGGCGATTTTCACGCGATCGGCGTTGCTAACAATTTACTTTCTGCCTTGCTGGACAACCATATGTATCAGGGCAACGCCTTGCAACTCGACCCAGCACGCATTACCTGGCATCGTGCGATGGATATGAATGACCGCGCTTTGCGCAGGATTACGGTAGGTGTCGGCGGCGGTACCAATTCGGTGACTCGTGACGATGGCTTTGATATCACAGCTGCCTCTGAAGTCATGGCGGTGTTCTGTCTTTCCCGCTCACTTGCAGAATTACGTGAGCGGTTGGGCAATATCCAGGTAGGTTATTCCACTAATCCGCATAAGCCGGTGATTCTGGCACGTGATTTACAAGCCGAAGGCGCGATGACCGCGCTGCTTAAAGACGCCTTCAAACCCAACCTGGTGCAAACCCTGGAACACACGCCAGCCTTTGTCCACGGCGGGCCGTTTGCCAATATCGCGCATGGCTGCAACTCTGCAATTGCCACCGAGACCTCACTCAAGCTGGCGGATTACGTGGTGACCGAGGCGGGCTTTGGTGCTGACCTGGGCGCCGAAAAATTCATTGATATCAAATGCCGCAAGATTGGCCTCAAGCCCGCTGCGGTAGTGCTGGTGGTGACAGTGCGCGCACTTAAATATCACGGTGGTACAGACCTCAAACAATTAGAGCAGGAAGACCTGGTTTCGTTACAGGCGGGCATCAGCAACATGGCGCGCCATATCGAAAATCTGCAACAACACTTCGGGCTCAATGTGACGGTCGCCATCAATCATTTCGTCAGCGATACCGATGCGGAAATCACACTGCTCAAGGCCGAAGCCGAACGCCTGGGGGCAAAAGCCATCGTGTCCAGGCACTGGGCGCAAGGCGGGGCAGGGGCGGAGGAACTGGCGCAAGCAGTGGTGGCTTCTATTCAGAGCAGTACCGGCAACTTCAGGATGTTGTACGACGACAACTTATCCCTGCTGGAGAAAATTGAAACCATCGCGCGCAAGATTTACCGTGCCGATGCGGTCACTGCAGAACCGCATGTATTGGCGCAACTGGAACAATTGAATGGTCAATATGGGCATTTTCCGGTATGCATCGCCAAAACCCAGTACTCTTTCTCGGTGGACGCTGATTTGCGCGGCGCGCCCACAGGCCATGTGCTGCCCATTCGTGAGGTACGTTTGTCGCGCGGTGCGGAGTTTGTGGTGGCCATCTGCGGCAACATCATGACCATGCCGGGCTTGCCGCGCAGGCCGGCGAGCGAGCGTATTGGTGTGACGAATGAAGGGCAGATTAGCGGCTTGTCCTAGCCTGAGAAATTTGGATTAAGTGCCCCCTATCACACAACACTTCCATTGAAGCCCATTCCCATGCAAAGCATTATTCAGCCCGGCCAAGCAGAGCAGACCATCAATAAATCGCGGTTTATTGCCCTGGCTGAATACTGCGATAGCGAGCGGGCAGTAGGCCTATGCCTGCGCAAGCTGGCTAGTGAGCACCAGAGTGCGAGCCATCTGGCCTACGCTTTCCGGATAAAAACCGAGCACGGCATTGTCCAGCGCTTCAGCGACGCCGGTGAACCCTCCGGCACGGCAGGCAAACCTATTCTGCAGTTCATAGAGGGGCGCGATCTCATCAATATCTGCGTCGGCGTCATCCGCTACTACGGTGGCATCAATCTTGGCACCGGCGGCCTGGCGCGTGCCTATGGCGGCACCGCCAAACTGGCGCTGGAGGCTGCCAAAATCGGGACCTACGTCGAAATGCAGCAGATCAGGGTGGTGCTGGATTACAAAAGTCTGGATGGCTTTACGCGCGAACTGGCGAAAGTGAATGGACAAATACTGGATAAACAATTCGGTGAGCGTGTTGCTGTACTGGCTTCTCTACCGGTCAGTGAAGCGGCTGCAATGCAGCGCCGCTATGGTGAAGGATAAGCGCTGGAATTAAACCTGGCTTATCCCTATCACTTAGCCTGCCCAGAATCATCCACTTTTGAAAGCGCGATACGAAATTCCTCAAGTTTGGCCTCATAGTCGGCGGCCTCCCCATAATCCAGAAAGCTCGCATAACGTCCATGGGTGCCGAGTATCTTGCGCGCGTGTTTGATCGGGCAAAAGTACTGTTCGGTTCTCGCCACGATCTCACACATATAGGCGATGAGCCCGGCGCCATAGGCACAATAAGTGCAATGGAATTTCTCAATGAAATTGAGGTATTCGAGCTGTTGCCGATCCAACACGATATAGTCGGCACGTCTAACCTTGGCAATTTTGTAAATCGGGAAACAGGCCGCTTGATAGAAGCTGACGAACAGATCGAGAATGAGCAACGGGATGATCATGCCGTAGATGATTGGCCCGGTAATCAGATTCTGCGGACGGTTGGTAACCAGCCAGCGAAAAAATCCAGTTTTGAGCTGGCGGTGCGCCTGTTTCACGGATTGTTCGAATTCGATGCGCTTGCCCTTGATCTGGAATAACATGCTGGTCTGCTGTTCCTGCAGCGCCGTTCGCAGATCATCTTCGAGAGCGGTTATCTGGGCAATTATGTTGCGAATTCGATCATTCATGAGATAGACAATTCCTGCAAGCTAGTGATGGCTAATGAGCCAAAGAAGTCAGCATGGGCCGATCTTTTCAGTCTACCGCATCATCTTGTTTTTGCAGGGGTTCTTTTTTCCTGGGCTCAAATCGTGCGCCGATATGCGCTTGGTTGCGGCTATCAGCAAGCTCAACCTGCCGTTGTCGCTCGGCGTAAGCCTTTTTCCGCTCTTCGGTTTTCTGTCCATGGCAATGCGGGCAACTGACGCCAAGTTCGAAAAACTCTGATTTCCTGTCTTCAGTGCTGAGAGGGTGGCGGCAAGCGCGACACATCTCATAGTGGCCAGGCTTTAGGCCATGATCAACTGAAACGCGTTCATCAAACACAAAGCATTCACCCTCCCACAAGCTTTGCTTCTTGGGCACTTCTTCCAGGTACTTCAAAATCCCTCCTTGCAGGTGATACACCTCCTCGAAGCCTTCACTGCGCAAAAATGCCGTGGATTTCTCGCAGCGTATGCCGCCGGTGCAAAACATTGCTACTTTGGGCTTGTCGCGCAGTGATTTTTCTTGCCTTACCCACTCTGGCAAGTCGCGAAAGTTGGTGGTTCTGGGGTTAATCGCGCCCGTGAAAGTGCCTATCGATACCTCGTAATCGTTACGTGTATCCACCAGGATGACATCAGGGTCGCTGATCAGCGCGTTCCAGTCTTCAGGTTTTACATAGGTGCCAGCCATTTTGTTGGGGTCAACACCCGGCACACCCAGGGTCACGATTTCACGCTTCAGGCGCACCTTCATGCGGTAAAACGGCATCTTCTCTGCGTAGGATTCCTTATGCACCAGATCAGCCAGACGATTGGCAAAAATGGGGTCGCTACGCAAGTATGTCAGCACGGTATGAATACCCTCCGGCGAGCCTGAAATCGTGCCATTGATGCCTTCCTCGGCCAGCAGGAGAGTGCCTTTGACCTTGTTGTTCTCGCAGCAGGAGAGCAGAGGCGCTTGTAACTCGACAAAATCTGGCAGGGCAACGAACTTATACAGTGCGGCGGTTAAAAACTTGGACATCACTATTTCCGGATTTTTTTGAGGATGGCAGAGTAACAGCATATTGTAACGCTTGGAAGCATCGCCAGCATTGACTTGAAACAAGGGACTGATCAGTTCATCACTTTTACATGATAAAGAACGAAGCACCAAATGGGCAGCTTGTTGCTGGTCTGCTCAACAACGCCTGCGCGGCAGCCGCCTCATATAATCACTTCTCCATTGAGGCATACCTCAAGAGCAATGTCATATTCTGCGACGGCAACGCCATAAAGGTTCAGGAACTCATAGACCAATGAATCTGGCTCTAC
>JADGRN010000021.1 GCA_017880825.1 Methylophilaceae bacterium
GGCCAGTTTTCCAGCTTCATGCCCAAGGTTAGGCCTTTGGAAGCCAGCACATCCTTGATCTCGTTGAGAGACTTGCGACCAAGATTGGGGGCCTTCAGCAGCTCATTTTCACCGCGCTGGATCAGGTCGCCAATGTAATAAATGTTTTCTGCCTTGAGGCAATTGGCCGAGCGCACTGTCAATTCCAGATCATCGACCGGACGCAGCAGAATCGGATCAATTTGCGGTGCATGCTTGATTTCGATTTCCGCCGGAGCACCTTCGAGATCGGCAAATACCGCGAGCTGACCGATCAGTATGCGCGCGGCATCACGAATGGCTTGTTCAGGCTCGATCACACCATTGGTTTCGACATCCATTACCAGCTTGTCCAGATCGGTACGCTGTTCAACACGCGCACTCTCAACATGGTAGCTCACCTTGCTGATCGGACTGAAAGAAGCATCGACCATGATAAAGCCCAGCGCGCGATCTGCTTCATCGGTCTTCTGACGCACAGGTACAGGCTGATAGCCACGACCCATCTCGACTTTGACTTCCAGGCTGAGCTTGCCACCCTTGGTCAGATGTGCAATCACGTGGCCGGGATTAACGATCTCGGCATCATGACCGGTTTCGAAATCAGCGGCAGTGACCACACCTTCGGTCGACTTGTTCAGAGTCAGTATGGTCTCGCTCTTGGTATTCAGCTTGAGCGCAACACCTTTAAGGTTCAGCAGGATATCAACGACATCTTCCTGCACACCATCCAGCGTCGAGTATTCGTGAACCACGCCATCAATCTTGACTTCAGTAATGGCATAGCCATGAATCGAGGACAAAAGCACACGGCGCAGGGCATTGCCCAATGTATAGCCAAAGCCGCGTTCCATTGGTTCAAGCGTCACCCGTGCACGTACCGGTGAAATCACTTCAACGTCAACCACGCGGGGCTTTAAGTATTCGGTCGGACTGTTTTGCATAGTTATCCTTACGGTCCTGTTACTTCGAGTAAAGTTCGACCACGAGATGCTCATTGATCGTGGAAGGCAATTCATCACGTTGTGGCTTGGCCTTGAAAGTACCTTTCAACGCCTTAACATCAACTTCCAGCCATTCCGGGAAACCGCGCTGTTCAGCCGCAACCAAGGCACCGGTGATACGCAACTGGGCCTTGGAACTATCAGCTACTTGCACCACATCACCAGGCTTAACCTGGAAAGATGGGATATTGACGCGCTTGCCGTTGACCAGGATGCTGTTGTGGCGCACGATCTGGCGCGCCTCGGTACGCGAAGCACCCAGACCCATGCGGTAAGCCACGTTATCCAGACGGCACTCCAACAGTTGCAGCAGGTTTTCGCCGGTAATGCCTTTTTGCCTATCAGCTTCTGCGTAATAGCCGCGGAACTGGCCTTCCAGAATGCCGTAAATACGACGCAGCTTTTGCTTTTCACGCAACTGCACGCCATAGTCGGAAAGGCGCTGATTGCGTCTTTGACCATGTTGACCCGGAGGGAAATTACGTTTTTCGATAGCGCACTTGTCGGTGAAGCACTTTTCCCCTTTGAGGAAAAGCTTTTCGCCTTCACGACGACATTGACGGCACTTAGGATCGAGATTTCTAGCCAAGGTATTCTCCTATTATCTTTCCAGCGCGCTTAAATGCGGCGTTTCTTTGGTGGACGGCAGCCGTTGTGCGGCACCGGAGTCACATCGGAAATGCTGGTAATTTTGAAGCCGACTGCGTTCAGGGCACGCACGGCAGATTCACGACCTGGTCCAGGGCCCTTGATACGCACTTCAAGATTCTTCACGCCACATTCCTGCGCAGCTTTGCCGGCGGCTTCGGCAGCGACTTGGGCAGCAAACGGCGTACTCTTGCGAGAGCCTTTAAAACCAGCACCGCCAGAGGTGGCCCAGGATAATGCGTTACCTTGACGATCAGTAATCGTAATGATGGTGTTGTTAAAAGAGGCATGCACGTGGGCAATGCCCTCGGCAATATTCTTTTTAACTTTCTTGCGTATGCGTACGTTAGCTTTAGCCATGTTGCATTATTCCTTACTTGGACGCCTTGATAGGCTTAACTGGGCCCTTGCGAGTCCGGGCATTGGTCTTGGTGCGCTGACCGCGAACGGGCAAACCGCGACGATGGCGCACGCCACGGTAACAGCCCAGATCCATCAGACGCTTGATGTTCATGGAAACTTCACGGCGTAAATCGCCTTCCACCTTAAACCTGGCGATTTCATCGCGCAGCTTCTCAACTTCGGCATCGTTCAGATCCTTGATCTTGGCCGTGGCTAAAACCCCAGCAGCCTTACAGATCTGCTTCGCCGTGTTGCGGCCAATACCGTAAATCGATGTCAATGCGATTTCAGTGTGCTTATGATTGGGGATATTTACCCCTGCAATCCGAGCCATATACCTACTCCAAAATAACGGCGTAATTATTTAACAAATCGCCAAAAAAGCTCAAAATTTTAACAGCTTTGCCAACTTTTCACAATTAGCAAAAGCCACCTAATTAACCTTGACGCTGCTTGTGGCGTGGATCGGTACAAATAATACGCACCACTCCGCGACGACGAACAACTTTACAGTGACGACATAAAGCTTTAACTGATGCACGAACTCTCATTTGACACCTCTCGCTTCTATACTATTTAGCGCGGAAAATAATCCGCGCCCGCGACAAATCATAGGGGGTCATTTCCACGGTGACCTTGTCACCGGGCAGGATGCGGATATAGTGCATACGCATCTTGCCGGAAATATAACCCAGTACTACATGACCGTTTTCCAGTTTGACCCGAAAGGTTGCATTAGGGAGGTTTTCCAGCACCTCACCTTGCATTTCAATTCTGTCTTCCTTGGCCATTCAGTTAATCCCTGATCAACGCGGACTAACCGCACCGCCCTTAAAATTGGCCTTTTTCAGCAGGCCCTCATACTGGTGCGACATCAGATGCGCTTGCACTTGTGTCATGAAATCCATCGACACGACAACGATGATCAGTAAAGAGGTACCACCAAAATAGAACGGTACATTAAATTTCAAAATCAAAAACTCGGGCAGCAAACACACCGCCGTAATGTAAATCGCACCGGCCAGTGTTAATCGCGACATGATGCGATCAATATACTTGGCGGTCTGCTCACCCGGACGAATCCCCGGTACAAACGCACCACTCTTTTTCAGGTTATCTGCCGTTTCTTTAGGGTTGAATACCAACGCCGTATAGAAGAAACAGAAAAACACAATCGCCGTGGCAAACAGCATGATGTAGAGCGGCTGGCCGGGAGATATGGTGCTACCAATATCTTTCAGCCAGGACATGTTCTCACTGCTACCAAACCAGCCTGCCATGGTCGCCGGGAACAATATAATGCTCGAGGCGAAAATCGGCGGGATCACCCCCGCCATGTTCAATTTCATCGGCAGATGGCTGGTCTGCCCACCAAATACTTTGCGTCCGACCTGGCGTTTGGCATAGTTGACGGTAATCTTGCGCTGACCACGCTCCACAAACACCACAAAAGCCGTCACTGCTGCTGTTGCCACAAACAGGAACAACACCAGCGGGATTGAGAATGCACCCGTGCGCGCCAGCTCCAGCGTTCCGCCAATTGCGCGCGGCAAACCGGCTACAATCCCGGCGAAAATGATGATCGAAATACCGTTACCTACGCCGCGCTCGGTAATCTGCTCACCCAGCCACATCAAAAACATGGTGCCACTGACCAGGGTAACTACCGCCGTCAGACGGAACATCAATCCCGGATCCAACACCAGGCCAGGCTGGCCTTCCAGCGCAATGGCGATGCCCAGCGCCTGGAATGTAGCCAGAAATACCGTGCCGTAGCGCGTGTATTTGGTAATCTGGCGCCGACCACTTTCGCCCTCTTTCTTCAACTGTTCCATCTGCGGTGACACCACCGTCAGCAACTGCATGATGATCGATGACGAAATATACGGCATGATGCCGAGCGCAAACACGGTAAAGCGCGATAACGCGCCGCCGGAGAACATGTTAAACATGCCCAGAATGCCGCCGCTTTGCGACTCAAACAACTTGGCCAGCACTTCCGGATCGATCCCCGGTACCGGAATGTGTGCACCTAATCGATATACAACCAGGGCACCTAGCACAAACAACAAGCGGCTTTTCAGCTCGCTCATCTTGCCTACAGCCCCCAGAAAACTATCGTTAGCCAACTGATTCTTACTCTGCTACTTCTAAAATCTTGCCGCCAGCCGCTTCGATCGCAGCCTGTGCGCCTTTGCTCAGGCTTAAGCCCTGCACAGTAATGGCGCGGGTAATATCACCAGACAGGTAAATCTTGACACCAGTAACACTGCCTGCAACCACATTGGCTTGCTTCAATGCCAGTAAATCGATGACATCAAACGGTAATCTTGCTAACTCGCCAGTACGCACATGTGCGGTATCTGCTTTAGTCAGTGACTTAAAACCACGTTTAGGCAGACGACGCTGTAAAGGCATTTGACCACCTTCAAAACCCACCTTGTGGAAGCCGCCGGTACGGGATTTTTGACCCTTATGACCACGCCCTGCAGTCTTGCCAAAACCAGAGCCTATGCCGCGACCAACACGACGCTTGTCTTGTTTACTGCCTTCTGCAGGCTTAATGGAATTCAGTTTCATTATGCTTCTACCTTTAATAGATAGTTAACAGCATTGATCATGCCACGGTTGGCCGGAGTGTCTAACACCTCAACGGTGTGGTGCATGCGGCGCAAGCCCAAGCCAGCCACGCATGCGCGATGCGACGCGATTCTGCCGATAGTGCTCTTGATCAAAGTGACCTTAACCAAGCCAGATTCTTTTTTTGCTTTAGCCATGATTAACTCCTAATTTCTTCCAGGCTTTTGCCGCGCTTGGCTGCAATTTCAGCAGGCGTATTCATCGCTTGCAGGCCGTTGAGCGTCGCGCGCACCACGTTGTAAGGATTGGTTGAACCAATGCACTTAGCTAGTACGTTGGTGATGCCCATTACTTCAAAAATGGCGCGCATTGCACCACCGGCAATAATGCCGGTACCTTCGGAAGCCGGCTGGATGAATACCTTGGCAGCGCCATGTACACCAGTCACCGCATGATGCAAGGTGCCATTTGTGAGGCTCACCTTCACCATGCCGCGACGCGCTTCGTCCATGGCCTTCTGCACGGCTACCGGCACTTCACGCGCCTTGCCTTTGCCCATGCCGACTGCACCGTCACCATCACCAACCACGGTCAATGCCGCAAAACTCATAATACGACCACCCTTGACTACTTTGGTCACACGGTTGACCGCGATCATTTTTTCACGCAAACCATCGGTCTGCTGATCAACTTCTTTTTCTCTTGCCATCATCAACCCCTATTAGAAGGACAAGCCGTTTTCACGCGCGGCTTCAGCCAACGCCTTGATACGACCATGGTATTTATAGCCGGAACGATCAAAAGCAACTGTAGTAATGCCTGCTGCCTTGGCTTTTTCAGCGATGCGCTTGCCAATTACTGCCGCAGCATCGACATTACCGCCATTTTTTACATTCTTGCGAACTTCCGCTTCCAGAGTGGATGCGCTGGCTAGAACTTTGTCACCAGTCTCGGCAATGATTTGTGCGGAAATATGCGTATTGGTACGATGCACCGTCAGACGCGTGACTTTCAATTCGGCGATTTTGGCACGGGTTTTACGTGCGCGACGCAGGCGTGAATTTAGATTGTTCATGGCTAAACCTTACTTCTTCTTGGTTTCTTTGATAATGACCACTTCATCGGAATAACGTACACCCTTGCCTTTATAGGGCTCTGGAGCACGATATGCACGAATCTGCGCGGCAACCTGGCCGATCACTTGTTTATCTACACCAGTCAAAACCACTTCGGTTTGACTCGGTGTTTGAACAGTGACACCAGCAGGCATCTTGTGATTAATTGGGTGTGAGTAGCCCAGGTCTAAATTCAGCATTGCGCCTTGGGCTTGTGCTTTATAGCCCACGCCAACCAGCGTCAATTTACGTGAAAAACCTTGGGAAACACCTTGCACCATATTGGCCACCAGCGCCCGCACGGTACCGGACATGGCACGCGAATGCTGACTGTCATTAGCCGCCACAAAGGTAATTGAATCACCTTCACGCGCCAACTTGACTGCATTCGTCAGCGGCTGATTGAGCTTACCTAACGGGCCACTGACAGCAATATTGTTGGCAGTCAATGCCACCTCAACCTTGGCAGGGATGGCGACTGGATTTTTAGCTACGCGAGACATATTCTCCCCCTTAAGCCACAATGCACAGCACTTCACCACCGACACCGGCAGCCTGTGCTTTGCGATCAGTCATCACACCCTTGGACGTAGACACAATGGTCACGCCAAGCCCGTTCATTACCTTGGGTATATCCTGGTTACCACGATAGATACGAAGTCCCGGGCGGCTTACGCGCTCGATCTTCTCAATCACCGGGCGACCAGCATAATACTTAAGGCTGATGTTCAATTGTGGTTTGCCGTCTATATCCTGCACCGCGAAGTCATCGATGTAACCTTCATCCTTCAGCACGCCGGCGATAGCGCCTTTGAGCTTGGACGCCGGCATGGAAACCGTCGGCTTGTTGACGCTTTGTGCATTACGAATACGCGTTAGCATATCGGCAATCGGATCACTCATACTCATCGTTCAATACCTCCGTTACCAGCTAGCTTTGGTGACGCCCGGCACTTCGCCGCGCATCATCAACTCGCGCAATTTGCTGCGCCCAATACCAAACTTACTGAATACGCCACGCGGACGACCAGTCAACGCGCAGCGATTACGCAAACGCACCGGGCTGGAATTACGTGGCAAACTTTGCAGCTTTAAACGCGCTTCACGACGATCTTCTGGCGAAGCTTTAATATCGTTAGCTGCAGTATTCAGTTCAGCACGCTTGGCGGCGAACTTTTTTACCATTTCGCGACGTTTTTGTTCGCGCTCAATCATACAAGTCTTAGCCATGACGTCCTCAGTTCCTGAACGGAAAACTGAACGCAGAAAGCAATGCTCGCGCTTCTTCATCCGTTTTCGCAGTCGTTGTGATGGTGATATTCATCCCGCGCAATGCATCGATTTTGTCGTAGTCAATTTCCGGGAAAATGATTTGCTCTTTGACGCCCATGTTGTAGTTGCCGCGGCCATCGAATGACTTGGCGGAAATACCGCGGAAGTCACGGATACGTGGGATGGCAACAGTCACCAGTCTATCCAGAAATTCATACATACGTTCGCGACGCAGGGTGACCTTGCAGCCCACAGGATAATCGTCACGAATCTTGAACGCAGCTACAGACTTCTTGGCTTTGGTAACCACCGGCTTCTGACCGGCAATCTTGGTCATGTCGTTAACTGCGTTTTCCATTACCTTTTTGTCGGCCACTGCTTCACCTACACCCATATTCAGGGTGATTTTTTTGATGCGCGGCACTTCCATGACCGAGCTATACCCAAACTGCTTAGTCAATTCTTTTACCACGGTATCTTTATAGAAATCTTTTAACCTAGCCATGATGCTTCCTTATGCGTCAACAACTTCACCGCTCGATTTGAAGACACGCACTTTGCGGCCATCTTCGAGCATCTTGAAGCCAACGCGCTCGCCCTTTTGGGTGGCGCGATTAAACAAAGCAACATTGGAGATATCAACCGGCATCTCTTTTTCCATGATGCCGCCGTTAATGCCCTTCATCGGATTTGGCTTAGCGTGCTTCTTCACCTTGTTGGCACCTTCAACCAGCACCTGACCGGACTCCAGTATGCGCAATACAGTGCCGCGCTTGCCTTTGTCCTTGCCAGTGTTGATGACGACTTCGTCGCCCTTGCGAATTTTACTCATCGACAGCTCCTTACAGCACTTCCGGCGCCAGAGAAACGATTTTCATGAAACGCTCGCTACGTAGCTCGCGCGTCACCGGCCCAAAAATACGGGTGCCGATCGGTTCCAGCTTGTTGTTTAGCAACACGGCCGCATTGGCATCGAACTTAACCAGGGAGCCATCAGGACGGCGCACGCCTTTGGTGGTACGTACCACCACAGCGCTGTACACTTCGCCTTTTTTGACGCGACCACGCGGCGCAGCGTCTTTGATGGTCACCTTGATAACATCACCGATGCCAGCGTAACGACGCTTGGAACCACCGAGCACCTTGATGCACATAACGCTGCGCGCACCGGTGTTATCGGCAACTTCCAGTTTGGATTGCATTTGAATCATGAAAAATCTCCAACTTAATCCGTTATTCCAACACCAGCCGTCAAGCATCACGGCTAGCAGCATTACGGTCAGTATTGGGGCACCAGCTAGGCCCTTATTAGGGGCGTGGGCGCCGAAAAGTCCAGCATTATATATTGCACCCAGCTTGGGTGCAATCACTATTAAACAATACGCGCCTTTTCAACCACTTTACTGACGCGCCAGGTCTTGGTCTTGGATAGCGGACGGCTTTCTTCGATGATGACCAGATCACCTTCCTTGCACTCGTTGCTTTCATCGTGCGCATGAAATTTATTGGAGCGGCGGATTACCTTGCCAATCAAGGGGTGCTTGACCTTACGCTCAACCAGCACGGTGACGGTTTTGTCCATCTTATCGCTCACTACGCGGCCACTTAGTCTGCGGACAACTTTTTGTGCTTTTTCAATGTCAATTTGGCTCATGGTTATGCCTGCTTCGCTTTCTCTGCAAGCACGGTACGAACACGAGCAATATCCCGGCGCACTTTGCTTACTTGGTCTACTTTATTAAATTGCTGAGTGGCCAATTGCATACGCATGGAGAACTGCGCACGGCGCAGCTCAATCAGTTCATTGCCCAACTCTTCAACAGTTTTGCTTCTTAATTCGGTTGCTTTCATGTTCAGCTCCCAATATGACGGGTAATGAAAGTAGTCTCGATCGGCAGCTTGGCAGCAGCCAGACGAAACGCTTCACGCGCCAGCTCTTCGCTGACGCCGTCCATTTCATATAACATTTTGCCTGGCTGGATCTGGGCGACGTAGTACTCGGTGCTGCCCTTACCATTACCCATACGCACTTCGGCTGGTTTCTTGGAGATAGGCTGATCCGGGAAAATACGAATCCACACACGGCCACCACGCTTGATATGACGCGTCATGACGCGACGCGCCGCTTCAATCTGGCGCGCGGTCAAACGACCACGACCAAGGGCCTTCAGGCCATACTCGCCAAAACTTACCTTATTGCCAGTCGTGGCAATGCCCTTGTTACGGCCTTTTTGCATCTTGCGATATTTTTGTCTAGCTGGTTGCAGCATTTTTTGCCCCCGACTTTCTTACTTTCTTTTCTGGTTCAGCTGTAGTACTCCTGGTTCTTTTTTCCGGGTCAGCGATTCTCGCTCTTTTTTCTGGCTCTGCGGGAACAGCAGCAGGCTGATCACCCTTGTTACCGAAAACTTCGCCCTTGAATACCCAGACCTTGATACCGATAACGCCGTAAGTGGTCTTGGCCTCGGCCACGCCGTAGTCAATATCGGCACGCAGGGTATGCAATGGCACTCGGCCTTCGCGATACCATTCAGTACGGGCAATTTCAATACCATTCAGGCGGCCCGCGCTCATGATCTTGATGCCCTGTGCGCCCAGGCGCATGGCATTTTGCATCGCACGCTTCATGGCGCGACGGAACATTACCCGCTTCTCAAGCTGTTGCGCTATGCTTTCAGCGATCAACGTGGCATCAATTTCCGGCTTGCGCACTTCTTCGATATTCAGATGTACTGGCACACCCATCAGGCCTTGCAGACTGGAGCGTAAGGACTCGATATCCTCACCCTTCTTGCCAATGACGATGCCTGGACGTGCACTGTAAATCGTGATTTTGGCGTTCTTGGCTGGACGCTCAATAATGATCTTGCTGACTGCAGCATGCGCTAACTTCTTTTTAAGGAACTCACGTACCTTGATATCGCTCTGCAACATCGCCGGGAAGTTTTTACTATTGGCATACCAACGAGACAACCAGTTTTTCTGGACACTCAGACGGAAACCAAACGGATGAATTTTCTGACCCATAACGATTCCTTTTAGTTACCGACGGTCACAGTGATGTGACTGGTTGGTTTGATAATCCGTCCGGCACGGCCTTTGGCGCGGGCGCGAATACGTTTGAGCACGATGCCTTTATCGACGTAAATTGAAAGCACTTTCAACTCGTCAACGTCAGCACCTTCATTGTGCTCGGCATTGGCAATCGCGGACTCAACCACCTTTTTAATAATTTCTGCACCCTTTTTAGGGCTGAAATTCAGGATATTCAGCGCATAGTCCACCTTCTTGCCGCGCACCAGATCGGCTACCAAGCGGGCTTTCTGCGGGGACAGATGAACACCTTTCAATACTGCGGATACTTTCATCGTCATACTCCTACTTCTTGGCCTTTTTATCGGCGGCGTGACCCCTGAACGTACGGGTCAACGCGAATTCGCCGAGCTTGTGGCCTACCATGTTTTCTGAAATCAGCACCGGAACATGCTGTTTACCGTTATGCACCGCAATGGTCAGGCCAATGAAATCAGGCAGAATGGTAGAGCGACGTGACCAGGTTTTAATTGGCTTTCTATCGCGAACTGCGGAAGCCGCTTCTACCTTTTTCGCCAAATGAGCATCGATGAACGGGCCCTTTTTAATTGAACGTGCCATATTGATTACCTCTTATTCGCTGGGCGACGAGCCACACGCATATTGTCGGTGCGCTTGTTGCTACGTGTACGGTAGCCCTTGGTAGGCGTACCCCATGGACTCACTGGATTCATACCGGCGGCAGTCTTACCTTCACCACCACCGTGCGGGTGATCAACCGGATTCATGACCACACCACGCACCGTCGGACGAACGCCACGCCAGCGCATGGCGCCAGCCTTACCAATGGAGCGCAATGAATGCTCTTCATTACCAACCTCACCGATAGTGGCCTTGCAATCCACGTGCACCTTACGCACTTCACCGGAACGCAGGCGCAACTGCGCGTAACTGCCTTCACGAGCCAGTAATTGCACAGAGGTACCGGCAGAACGTGCAATTTGGGCACCCTTGCCAGGCAACATTTCCACGCAATGTATGGTGCTACCTACCGGGATATTGCGCAAAGGCAAAGTGTTACCTACCTTGATCGGCGCATCAGAACCGCTGATCAGTTGCATGCCGGCGCTTACGCCGCGCGGTGCAATGATGTAACGTCGCTCGCCATCGGCATAGCACAGCAAAGCGATATGCGCGCTACGGTTTGGGTCATACTCGATATGCTCAACCTTGGCCACGATGCCGTCTTTATTGCGACGGAAATCGATCACGCGGTAATGTTGCTTATGGCCGCCACCCTGATGGCGGATGGTGATATGGCCGTTGTTGTTACGGCCCGCATTTTTGCTTTGCTTCTCCAGCAGCGGCGCATGGGGCTTGCCCTTGTATAGATCAGGCGTTACCACCTTCACTACGGCGCGCCGACCTGGGGAAGTCGGCTTGACTTTAATCAGTGCCATGATTTCTCCTATTCGCCCGCTGCAAAGTTAATTTCTTGACCTGGCTTGAGGCTCACATAAGCCTTTTTCCAGTCCTTGCGCCTACCCATGGTACGACCGGCGCGCTTGGCTTTACCTTTGATATTTGCCACGGTGACGCCTTGCACTTCAACCTTGAACATCAGTTCAACCGCCGCCTTGATTTCAGGCTTGGTCGCATCGGTGCGCACCTTGAAAGCAATCTGCTGATATTTGTCAGCAATATGCGTGGCTTTTTCGGTGATTTGCGGTGCCAGAATTACCTGTAGCAGACGATCCTGACTATTGATTAGTGCGCTCATGCCAGCATCTCCTCAAGTTTCTTTACCGCAGCTTTGGTGGCAACCACGTTAGGGAAACGTACCAGACTGACAGGATCGGCATATTGCGCTTCAACCACCAACACATTGGTCAGGTTACGTGCAGACAGATATAGATTCTCATCAAAGCCGTCGGTCAATACCAACAGGCCTTCAACATAGCCCATGCCCTTGATTTTTTCTGCCAGCATCTTGGTTTTGGGTGCTTCTATCGTGAATTCTTCTACTACGTTCAAACGATCCTGACGAACCAACTCAGACAGGATTGAGCACATGCCCGCACGATATGCCTTACGATTTACCTTATGGCTGAAATTTTCATCCGGGCTATTAGGGAATGCGCGTCCACCCCCACGCCAGATTGGGCTGGAGCTCATACCGGAACGCGCGCGGCCGGTACCTTTTTGGTTCCAGGGCTTCTTGGTGCTGTGGTTTACATTGTCACGACCGAGCTGAGCGCGGGTTGCAGTACGGGCATTAGCCATATAAGCTACAACGACTTGATGCACTAACGCTTCGTTGAATTCGCGACCAAAGGTCACTTCAGAAACTTCTACGCCGCTTTTAGCGGGCTTGCCGTTTTTGTCGATTAATTTGAGTTCCATCATGCGCTCGCTTTCGCTTTAACAGCGGGGCGCACAACAACATCGCCGCCCTTGGAGCCAGGAATTGCGCCCTTGATCAGTAGCAGATTACGCTCCACATCGACACGAACAATTTGCAGATTTTGCGTGGTTACCTTGACGGCACCGAGATGGCCAGGCATGCGTTTACCAGGGAATACGCGACCTGGATCCTGCGCCATACCGATGGAACCAGGCACATTGTGTGACTTGGAGTTACCGTGCGATGCACGGCTGGAGCTGAAGTGGTGGCGCTTGATAGCACCAGAAAAACCTTTACCCAATGAGGTACCGGTCACATCGACCAGTTGACCAGCCTGGAACAGCTCCACCGTGACATTGCCGCCAACTGTATAGTTAGCGAGCACATCTTCAGCAACCGGGAATTCTTTAATACCGGAACCGGCAGTAGCGCCAGCCTTGGCATAGTGACCGGTCAGCGCTTTGCTGACGCGGCTGGCACGACGCGCACCGTGAGCGAGTTGCAGGCCTGTATAGCCATCGCTTTGCAGCGTCTTGATCTGTGTCACACGGTTAGGCACAACTTCCAGCACAGTTACCGGGATGCTTTCGCCATCTTCGGTAAATACGCGGGTCATACCCACCTTGCGACCAATAAGCCCTAAGCTCATGATCGTTTCCTTGTTTTAATTAAAGGGCCGATTACAATTGACCGGCCCATTTACGAGAGGGCGGATTATAGCCGACCCTCATTCAAATTACAACTTACAGCTTGATTTCTACGTCCACGCCAGCCGGAAGATCCAGCTTCATCAATGCGTCGACCGTCTTATCGGTAGGATCGACAATATCCATCAAACGTTGATGGGTACGAATCTCGAACTGGTCACGCGAAGTCTTGTTGACGTGCGGTGAACGCAGAATGTCGAAGCGCTCAATACGCGTAGGCAAAGGCACAGGACCCTTAACTACAGCGCCAGTACGCTTGGCGGTTTCCACGATTTCCAGAGCAGACTGATCGATCAAACGATAATCGAATGCTTTGAGGCGAATACGGATCTTTTGGCTTTGCATGTGTGTTGACCTTATTCAATAACTTTAGCGACGACGCCGGCGCCGACGGTACGGCCACCTTCGCGAATGGCGAAGCGCAAGCCTTCTTCCATCGCAATCGGTGCAATCAA
>JADGRN010000022.1 GCA_017880825.1 Methylophilaceae bacterium
TTCTCATCTCTGAGACTTTCCCCGCCTTGTGCGGGGATTTTTTTGCTTGTTTTATATGATTGCTTATTCTTATGAACTCAGGTGTTCGAGCCCAAATAGGCTCGCCTGTTTGGACTCGAACTAATGGTAGTAAACGACTACTTATAAGTTAAGCTGCAGGCTGATATTTAAAATGATTTAAGGAAGCAGATGATTGCTGATCAGGAGCGTTTTAATCGAACGATTGCCAGTTTCGATGCGGCTAATTGTGAGGATCCCAACCGTGAACTGTTGGACGGCCGCGACTATGCGAAGGAATTGTTATACGCCGAGCGCATGAGCGCGATGCTCAACCGCTATGTGGCAGATGCGTCGGAGCCCTTGCAGCTAGCGGCGAGGTGCCAACATATCCGGCGCTGGGAGATTCCGCGCGCGAGCTATCCGATGACCAGGGCCGGATATTATCGGTGGCGCATGCGGCTCAGGGATTTCCATGCTGAAATCGCCGCCGCCATGCTGCGCCAAGCGGGCTATGACGACGACACCATTGCCAGAGTCTGCTCGCTGGTGAAAAAGCAGTCATTGCAACTTGATGAAGAAGCCCAGACCCTGGAGGATGTCATCGTCCTGGTATTCTTGGAGAGCTATCTTGAGGATTTTGTCCGCACGCACAGTAGCTATGACGAGGCTAAACTCATCGATATTTTGCGCAAGACCCTGAAAAAGATGTCGGCGCGGGGGCGTAAGGCAGCATTGACGCTGATTGAGCTGCCATCATCACTGTTGCCGACGATACGGAAAGCAATCGGCTAAATCTTAGCATCGTAGGGTGGGTTAGGTGCAAAGCGCCGTAACCCACCGCTCATCGCGTGGGCAACAAGTTGCCCACCCTACATGGCTTGATCAGAGGTTCCCTTAAAGCGAGTGAACTCCGATCCTACAGGGTTTATTCACTCGTCCTGATGCTTGCGGCGTGCACGCACGCCTTCGGCCAATGTAGCCAAGAGTTCCAGCGTATCTTCCCAGCCCAGACAAGCATCGGTAATCGATTTTCCATATTCCAGCGTGCCGCCTAGGGTGTGGTCCTGGCGGCCCTCGTTCAGGTGTGATTCCACCATCACGCCCATGATGCGATCATCACCGCTGCCCAGTTGATTTGCTACATCCTGCCCAACTTGCATCTGTAATTTGTATTGCTTGAGGCTGTTGCCATGCGAGCAATCAATCATCACCTTGGCTGCCAGCCCTGCCGCAGCAAGCTCTTTGGCGGCTGCGTCTACGCTGTCGGCTTCGAAATTTGGCGTTTTCCCGCCACGTAGAATCACATGGCAGTCTTCATTGCCCGCTGTAGAGACAATCGCAGAATAGCCTTGTTTGGTCACCGACAAAAAGTGATGCGGGCTGGTGGCTGCCTTGATTGCATCAATTGCAATGCGGATGTTGCCATCGGTGCCGTTCTTAAAGCCCACCGGACAGGATAATCCGGAAGCCAACTCACGATGGACTTGGGATTCCGTGGTGCGTGCGCCGATAGCGCCCCAACTCACTAAATCCGCTATGTATTGCGGTGTGATGGTGTCAAGAAACTCGGCCCCTGCCGGCAAACCCAGCTCGTTGACTTCGACCAGGAAACGTCTGGCGAGCTGCAAACCTTCATTAATTTTGAAGCTGCCATCCAGATAGGGGTCGTTAATCAGGCCTTTCCAACCCACCGTGGTGCGTGGTTTTTCGAAGTACACACGCATGACGATCAGCAATTCGCCGGAGAGGCTATGCTGCTGCTCAACCAAACGCTTTGCATATTCGATGCCCGAGCTGTAATCGTGGATGGAGCAAGGGCCGACAATGACCAGTAGGCGGTCATCGGCGCTATGCAATATGCGGTGTATGGCGGCGCGGGTAGCGAGAATATTGTCAGTGGCGGCGGCGCTCGCCTGTAATTCGTCCAGAAGCTCGGATGGCGGCCTGAGTTCTTTGATTTCCTTGATGCGAACATCGTCTGTTGCAAGTTTTCGGGATGGGCTCATTTTGTCGTAGCTAGTGTGTATTGTGAGGAACTGGGTGCCGGAAGAAGTATCCATTATAAAGAGGCGGGAGGGGAAATGTGAGAGGAGATGGAAAAATCAATATTGGCGGATACGAAATATCTCTTTCCCCTCGGTATTCCCGGTCAAGGCCAATAACGCCTACTGTGGCTCGTAAAGCCTCATTGGGATAAAGCTCCAATCCGGCCAGAATAGGGCATTCCAGGCCAAATGCTTGGGCGATGATGCAATATAATGAAGGTTCTAGCTTTTTGGCTTGTTGCAAACAACAATCTCGATCTTGTATTTAGTTGCCGCCTTTTCGATCAAAGGTAACACATCAGGCCATTGCAAACCGCCATGCCCACATCCGATTTTTGGCATATACAACGGAATCTTGAGGAAACTTGCAAAGTCGGCAGCGTGGTTTACAACCGTTTCAATAGCACCAATGTCCGCATACACTTTGCCATCCACACCATAACCCACTTGGGTGAGGCCGGTAAGCACATACAAATCCAGATCATCAATCTGCACCTCAATAACCCGGCCCAGTATGTTTCGCCCCATTTTGGCTGCGATTTGGCAGTACGATTTATAAGGGGGGAAAATAGACGGGAACGCGGCACGCAAAGTTTGCGATGCTCCCATGCCCATCACCCCTTTGGTATTGCAACCATGAAGCAGGACCCCCTGCTTGATCTTGGTCATATCCTTTTCCACTTCAACCACTTTACCCATATTCGATTCTCCAGTTCAGTTCGTATTGAAAGGCATTATTCACTTGCATTTCCGCGCCACGGCAATTTGCATGAATATCAATTATGTGATTCACATCGGTAAGCATCTTTTGAGCTTCGTTTTGGCTATTAGTTGCTACCATGTTGAAGCCAAACACATGTAAACATAATCCCCCAAGCCTCTTTTACTACAAGCATATATTGTGGAGCATGTATTGTGCCAAGCATGAATTATATTCAATAAGCTTTTCTTAACGGATTGTAAATACCCAAGCAAAAAACCCCGCTTTTTGAGCAAGGTTTTGTGGATATAGTGCTTGCATCAGCACATGTGCTGTCCACCATTGATAGCGATGTTGGCCCCGGTAATGAAAGCGGCATCGTCAGAGGCTAAATAAGACACCAAGCGAGCGATTTCTTCCGGTTTGCCAAGTCGGCCTACAGGAATCTGGGCAATGATCTGGTTGCGGATTTCTTCCTTGACTGCCATCACCATCTCAGTGCCGATATAGCCAGGAGAGATGGTATTCACCGTGATGCCCTTGGCTGCCGTCTCTTGCGCCAGCGCCTTGGTGAAGCCGTGCATACCGGCTTTGGCGGCGGAGTAGTTGGTCTGGCCAAACTGGCCTTTCTGGCCGTTGATGGAGGAAATGTTGATGACACGCCCCCAGCCTTTTTCCAGCATGTCGTCGATGAATTGCTTGCTGACATTGAATACGCTGTTGAGGTTGACGTTAAGCACCGCCATCCAGTTTTCCAGCGGCATTTTCTTGAATGTGCCGTCCTTGGTAATGCCGGCGTTATTCACCAGAATGTCTATTGAGCCGACTTCCGTCTTGATCTTCGCAGCCATCGCCGCACAGGATTCAAAGCTAGCCACATCGCCCTCGGCGGTATGCATGTCATAACCTGCCGCACGCTGCTCAGCCAGCCAGGTTTTTGCCTTGTCGGCTTCTGCTGCGATGTGGTTGGCTACCACGGTATAACCATCCTTGGCCAGCTGCTGGCAGATGGATGTGCCGATACCGCCGATACCGCCGGTAACGAGTGCAATACGTTTGCTCATCTTGCTCTCTCCTCAATCATTAATTAACTTCTCAAAAATTCAGAATTTCGGGATGCAGCGCTAGGCGCACGGTACTCGCAAAAATGGATTTTATCGCTCGACGGCCAGCGCCACGCCCATGCCGCCACCTATACACAGCGAGGCCAAGCCTTTTTTGGCGTCACGCCGGGCCATTTCGTGCAACAGCGTAACCAGCACGCGCGCACCGGAAGCCCCAATCGGATGGCCAATGGCGATGGCACCGCCATTGACGTTGATCTTTGAGGGATCCCAGCCCATGGCCTTATTCACAGCGATAGCCTGCGCCGCAAACGCCTCGTTGATTTCCATCAAGTCGAGGTCGTCTACAGACCAGCCCGCCTTCTTCAAGCAAGCCTGCGAGGCAGATACCGGGCCGATACCCATGATGCTCGGGTCTACACCAGAGGAAGCATAGGCCTTGATACGCGCCAGTGGTTTGAGACCGAGTGCGGCAGCTTTCGATGCGCTCATCAGCAGCACCATCGCGGCGCCATCGTTGAGTCCGGAGGCGTTGCCTGCGGTCACGCTGCCTTCCTTGTCGAAAGCCGGGCGCAGATTAGCCATTGATTCCAGGGTGGTGCCGTGGCGCGGGTATTCATCGGCATCCACCACGGTGTCACCTTTTTTGCCTTTAATGGTGTAAGGCACGATTTCGTCGGTGAACTTGCCGGCTTTCTGCGCGGCTTCTGCCTTGTTCTGCGAAGCGCAGGCGAATTCATCCTGTTCCTGGCGGCTGATGCCGTATTTTTTGGCTACATTCTCAGCCGTCGTACCCATGTGGTAATTGTTGTAGACGTCCCACAGGCCGTCCACAATCATGCTGTCAAGCAACTTGGCATCGCCCATACGGAAGCCGTTGCGCGAACCGTTCAGCACATGCGGTGACATGCTCATATTTTCCTGCCCGCCGGCGATGACGATGTCGGCATCGCCACACTTGATCGCCTGTACGCCCAACATCACCGCCTTGAGGCTGGAGCCGCAGACCTTGTTGATGGCTATGGCGGGAACCGCGTGTGGCAAACCGGCTTTAATCGCGGCCTGGCGTGCCGGATTCTGACCAACGCCTGCGGTCAGCACCTGCCCCAGGATCACCTCGCTAATCTGTTCGCCGCTGACACCGGTTTTTTGCAGCAGGGCACGAATCACGGCCGCGCCCAGTTCTGATGCCGGCACATTATTGAATGCACCGCCAAACTTGCCAACTGCGGTGCGCTGCGCCGCGACAATGACTACATCTTCCATGATTCTATCCCCCAATAATTATTTGCTTAATCGCAGCGCACTTTGACATAACGTCCCGGCGCTGGTTCGATGACTGGGTGTTCCGCATCACCCAAGGTACTGCGCGCGGCCACTTCTGCTCCGCCATGCTCATGCAGCCACTCTGACCAATGTGACCACCAGCTTCCGGCACGTGATTCAGCGTGCTCCAGCCATTCGTCAGGGTTGTCCGTCATGCCGCCACCGACCCAGAAACTGCGTTTGTTCTTGGAGGGAGGGTTGATCACGCCGGCGATATGTCCACTGGCACCCAATACGAACTCGCACTTGCCCCCCAGATATTGTGTGCTGGCATAAGCCGTCTTCCACGGCACAATGTGATCTTCACGCGTGGCCAGGATATAGCACGGGACGTTGATTTTGCCCAGGTCGAGCGCCACGTCACACACCTTCATGGCACCAGGCTTGATCATGTTGTTCTGCTGATACATATTGCGCAGATAATAGGCATACATCGGGCCTGGCAGGTTGGTGCCGTCTGCATTCCAATACAGCAGGTCGAACGCGTCCGGCGTCTTGCCTTTGAGGTAATTATTGACCACGAAAAACCAGATCAAATCGTTGGCACGCAGGCAGGCAAACATCATTGCCAGCTCTTTGCCCTGCACGATACCACCATCCTTCAATTCCGCTTCGCGTTTATCGACGTAAGCTTCATCCACGAATATCGAAATATCACCAGTGTCACCGTATTCCAGCATGGTAGTGAGCAGCGTAGCGCTGGCAACATGGTTTTTACGCCGTGATTTGAGCACGGCCAGGGCGCAAGTCAGCAGCGTGCCGCCGATGCAGAAGCCCAGCGTGTTGATTTTTGATACACCGCTGATGGCCCTGGTGGTTTCCACCGCTTGCAATACGCCACGCTCCAGATAGTCATCCCAGGTCAGTTTGTCAAGTTCCGGCGGTATGTTGCGCCATGACATCAGGAACACCGTAAATCCCTGGCTTACTGCATAGCGCACGTAGGAGTTTTCCGGTTGCAGATCCAGTATGTAATACTTGTTGATGCAAGGCGGAACGATGAGCAGCGGAAGCTGCGCTACTGTTTCGGTCAGCGGTGCGTATTGAATCAGCTGGAACAGTTCATTCTCAAACACCACGGCGCCATCTGCCGTCGCCAGGTTTTCACCGACAACGAAGCGTGATTCGTCGGTCATCGAGATGCGGCCTTTTTGCATATCCTCCATGAAGTTCTTCATGCCGGCAGTGAGCGATTCACCCTTGGTCTCAAATGCCAGCTTGAGCACCTCGGGATTGGTGGCGACGAAATTGGAAGGCGACATGGCATCGACGTACTGCCGGGTGAAGAACACCAGCTTTTTCTTCATGTCTGCATCAAGATGTGCAGCCTCGGCCATATCCATCATCCAGCGCGCGGTCAGCAGGTAGTATTGCTTGAGATAATCGAAAATCGGGTTCTCTTGCCACTCAGGGGCATGGAAACGCCGGTCAGTCTTGTCCGGCTCTATGACAGGCTTCACCGGCTCGTCCGGCATGCGGCCAAAGAACGATAGCCAGAGCTCCATCTGTTTGCGCGCATGTTCTTGCTGCAGCGTCAGTTGCGTTGCAGCACTGCTTGCCTGCGAAGCCAGCAGTGAGCGATATATCTCACCGGTCTGGTCGCCCGATCCAGCGGGCAGACTGCTCATAAAAACTTGGGTCACTTGCTGGTTGAGCTTTTCCAGCTGTTCAAACCAGACATTCATATCAGGGAGTTCGGTATCGGTAGGCATATTTTTCCTTGCAGCAAATGTTTTAAATCGGCGTGAGTCCATGTTTTATTCAAATCTCGAACATATTGACAAATTCGTTCACCGGCATGGCTTCCAGCGTTTTTTGATGCAGGCAAGCCGCCAGGATTCTGGCTTGCTGCTTCGCCGGGAAGCGTCGTGCCAGGTTGGTTCTAAACTTGTTCACCAGTTCGGGGATGCCTTCGGCGCGACGACGGCGATGGCCAATCGGATAGGGTACTTCAATATTGTCGGACTTGGTGCCATCTTTGAAGAATACCTGGATGGCATTGGCGATGGAGCGCTTATCCGGGTCCAGATAGTCGCGTGTGTAATCTGTATTTTCGACACAATGCATTTTGGCGCGCAGGGCGTCGATGCGTGGGTCGGCGGCGACATCGTCCTCATAGTCGGCAGCCGTCAGATTGCCCTTAAGCAAGCCTATGGCGCTCATGTACTGGATGCAATGGTCGCGGTCCGCCGGGTTGGCCAGCGGGCCGGTTTTGTCGATGATGCGGATTGCCGATTCGTGCGTAGTGATGACGATCTTGTCGATCTCGGCAATTTTTCCCAGCGTGTCCAGCCGTTCACCGATCTGGGTATGCAGTTTAATGGCGCATTCCACGGCTGTTTGCGCGTGGAATTCGGCCGGGAACGAAATCTTGAACAGCACCTGTTCCATGACATAAGAGCCATAAGGGCGCTGAAATTTGAACGGCTGACCCTTGAACAGCACATCGTAAAAGCCCCAGGTTTTTGCCGTCAATGCCGAGGGGTAGCCCATTTCTCCCTTCATCGCCATCAAACCGAGCCGTACCGCGCGGCTGGTAGCGTCGCCCGCCGCCCAGGACTTGCGTGAGCCGGTGTTGGGCGCGTGGCGGTAGGTGCGCAATGCCTGGCCATCCACCCAGGCATTGGAAACCGCATTGATGATCTCTTCACGGTTGCCGCCAAGCAGGCCGGTAACCACAGCCGTGGAAGCTACCTTGACTAGTACCACGTGATCCAGGCCGACGCGGTTAAAGCTGTTCTCCAGTGCCAACACGCCCTGGATTTCGTGTGCCTTGATCATCGCCGTGAGTACGTCGCGCATAGTCAACGGTGCCTTGCCTGCGGCCACACGCGTGCGCGATAGCCAGTCCGCAGTTGCCAGAATGCCGCCCAGGTTGTCGGAAGGATGGCCCCATTCCGCCGCTAGCCAGGTATCGTTGAAATCCAGCCAGCGTATCATGGCGCCGATGTTGAACGCTGCCTGGATCGGGTCCAGCTGGAACTGCGTGCCGGGCACTTTGGCACCGTCGGGCACGATGGTGCCCGCCACTATCGGGCCGAGCAATTTGGTGCAGGCTGGGTAGGACAAGGCTTCCAGTCCGCAGCCGAGCGTATCCATCAGGCAATTGCGCGCAGTGTCATAAGCTTCCGTGCTTTCGATCTTGTAGTTCAGGACATAGTCGGCGATATCGACCAGCACCTGATCCGGAGCCGGGCGCACGTTGGAAATGTGAGATGACATGGTTTAAGTATTCTTTTCTTGGGATCAGTTAGTCGTCGTGTTCAACGTTTATCAATAGGCAAATAAGGCCGATTTTCCGGGCCGTTGTATTCCGCGTTGGGGCGGATGATCTTGTTGTCTATGCGCTGCTCAATCACGTGCGCCGCCCAGCCGGTGGTGCGCGAAATGACGAAGATCGGCGTGAACATGGCAGTCGGGATGCCCAGCATGTGGTAGCTGGAAGCGCTGTACCAATCCAGATTGGGGAACATCTTCTTCTCGCGCCACATAGTCTGTTCGATGCGGTCGGAAATGTTGAACAGATTCATGTTGTTGCCTTCCGTGCACAATTTGCGCGAGATTTCCTTGATAGCGACATTGCGCGGATCAGCAATGGTATACACCGGATGGCCGAAACCGATGATGATTTCTTTCGCGGCAATGCGGCGCATGATGTCGGCTTCCGCTTCATCCGGACTGCTGTAACGCGCGATGATTTCCATCGCCGCCTCGTTGGCGCCACCATGCTTGGGGCCGCTCAACGCACCGATAGCGCCACTGATGCAGGAATAGATGTCTGACAGCGTGCCGGCGATGACTCTTGCAGCAAAAGTGGAGGCGTTGAACTCATGCTCGGCATACAGCACCAGCGAGGTATTCATGCAGCTTTCGTGCAGTGCCGATGGCTTCTTGCCATGCAGCAAATGCAGGAAATGTGCTGCAATCGAGTTGTCATCCGTCACCAAGTCGATGCGCTTTTGATTATGGCTGAAATGGTACCAGTACAGCAGCATGGAGCCAAAGCAGGCAATCAGGCGGTCGGCAATATGCTTGGCACTGGCTATATTATGGTCATCGGCTTCCTGCTCCAGGGTGCCGAGCATGGAACAACCGGTGCGCATCACGTCCATCGGGTGCGCCGCGGCGGGGATTTGTTCGAGCACGTTTTTGAGCTCGACCGGCAAGTCGCGCAGCGTCTTGAGTTTACTGTGATACGCCGCCAGCTCGGTGCGCGTAGGCAGCGTGCCGTGGATCAGCAGATAGGCGACCTCCTCGAACGTAGCGTACCTGGCCAGCTCAAGAATGTCATAGCCGCGATAGTGCAAATCATTGCCGGTATGGCCCACCGTGCAGACGGCAGAAACGCCAGCCACAACGCCTGACAGAGCTACGCCTTTTTTACGCTTGGGTTCAAGCTGGGTTACGGCTGCAGAGTTTGTCATGATTGTTTCCTCTGGCTGGCTTTTGGTGATTGTTCATTAACCAATTGATACTATTTATACAAGTCATCCAATTTTTCTTCATAGGCGTGGTAGTCGAGAAAGTCGTACAACTCGGCGCGCGTTTGCATCAGTGGCACCACGTTCTTTTGTGTGCCTTCTTTGCGGACAGCTTCATAGACCTTGAGCGCGGCCTGATTCATGGCGCGGAACGCCGATAGCGGATACAGCGCCAGGCTGACCTCGGCCGAAGCCAGTTCCTCCCGTGTAAACAGCGGCGTAGAGCCGAATTCGGTGATGTTGGCCAGCACCGGTACTTTGACCGCGGCGACAAACTGCCTGTACATGCTGAGTTCGGTGATGGCTTCCGGGAAAATCATGTCGGCACCGGCTTCAACGCAGGCACAGGCGCGGTCTATGGCAGATTGCAAGCCCTCTACCGCAAGGGCATCGGTGCGTGCCATGATGACGAACTGCGGGTCGGTTTTGGCATCCACGGCGGCTTTGACGCGGTCCACCATTTCTCCCTGGCTGACGATGGCTTTGTTAGGCCGATGCCCGCAACGCTTTGCCTGCACCTGGTCTTCGATATGCACGGCGGCCGCGCCGAACTTGATCATGGATTTGACCGCGCGCGCGATGTTGAAGGCGCCACCGAAGCCGGTATCGATATCCACCAGCAAGGGCAAATCAGTGGCATCGGTAATGCGGCGCACGTCGATGAGCACGTCGTCCAGCGTCGAAATACCTAAATCAGGCAGCCCTAGCGAGCCGGCGGCAACGCCGCCGCCGGACAGGTAGAGTGCCTTGTAACCGACGCGCTCGGCCAATCTTGCGTGGTAGGCATTGATCGCGCCTATGACCTGCAATGGTTTCTCGGCAGCGACAGCGCTGCGAAAACGGGCTCCGGGAGAGGTGATGGTCATGTTGCTGGTCAGTCCGTAAAAAAGGCCAGGTCAGCAGCATGCGGAATAGCGCTGCCTGTGATCTTGGCTTGTTGCAGCACTTCCCAGTAGTAGCGGTAGGTGGCTCTATCATGCAGCTCGCCGGCATGCTGGATGGGTCCCCAGTTGGCTTTTTGCGCGGCGGTCAGGATGTCAGCCGCGTCCTTTATCTCATTCTGGCTAGGCTTCATCGCATCGACGATGGCCTGTATCTGCGTCGGGTAAATGCTCCACATGCGCAGGAAGCCAAATTCGTTGCGCGCACGCGCTGCGTCCTCATAAGTAGCTATGCTGTTCTTGAGGTCCAGCGAGACGTTGTGCGCAGGCACCACACCATGCATCAATGCGGCAGCGACCACCTCGGACTTGGCGCGAGCCAGTAAGCGATGCTCAAACTGGCCGGGGCTGCGCATGGCAGAGGCAGGGATGGCGCCGTGGTGACCGCTGACAAAATCCATCAGGCCGAAGTCCAGCACCTGCAGCCCTGGCTGCGCGGCGATCTCGAATACCTCATGCAGGGCGCCGTGGGTTTCAATCAGCGCGTGTATCGGAATCTCGCGTTTGACGCCATGTTGCGCGGCTTTTTTCTGGATGTAGGCGATCATTTCACCGACCTGTGCTGCCTCGGTAGACTTGGGGATGGTGATGTAGGCGAGGATATCGCCCAGACCTTCCACCAGGATATCTACATCCTGCTTCCAGGCCGGGTGCGTGTAATCGTGGATGCGCACTCCTGCCATCTTGAATTTGTTGACCTCAGACTGTTGCACGCGGACTATCATCTGCGCATGTTCGCGCTCCTGCCCGGTGGCGGCGCCGTCTTCACAATCACAGGTGATGTCGAATACCGGCCCCAACTGATCCTGAATCTGCATCGCTTTGAGCATGAGCTTCTCGCTACCGGCGAAGTGCTCACAGGTGGGAATCATGGGGAAGGGTTTTTCTCCTTTGAACAGGGCAAGGTTTGGATGTACGAGAGCGTTCAAGAGGCAATCCTTTTTAACGGCGTGGCATCAGGACGCTGTAATCCAGATCCAGAACCACGTTGGGGTGATAGCTGCTTTGATCATTTTTAGTGACGTGCGTATTTTCCAGCGTTTCCGGCCGCTGGTTTTTCACGCTCACCAGACGCAAGCGCAATGCGCCCACGTCTTCTCTATTCGGTAGTTCCCATCTATCCAGTATCTCAGACCAGGCATACAGCGTGTCGCCGCCAAAGCTGGGATTGCAATGCGTGCCGCTATTGATGGCGGCAATCGTCAGCGCATTCTCCAGGCCTTCAAACGACAGCGCGCGGCAAACCGACATCACATGTCCACCAAACATCAATCTGCGCCCGAAGCTGGTCTGCTTCATCATCAGATCATCAAAATGCAGCCGTGCCGGGTTCTGGTAGAGCTTGGTGGCCAGTGTGTGATCGCTGTCATCGACGGTCATGCCTGACGGGTGGTTGATACGCTCGCCAACACTATAGTCATCCCATAGATAGCGACTGCCGGTAGCCGAGATATCATATGGTTTGTAGCTCACGTCTTGCGGCAGCTGCAGGTCGGCGGCTTTTACCAAAGCAGGCAGCTCCGGGATAACAGTTTGTGGCGCAGGTGCATCCAGATTGTGTTTGCGTACCATGACCCAGCGCACCCAGGAAATCACGGTCTTGTGGTTCTGGTTGATGGCTGCTGAACGCACATAGACGATGCCGCTATTGCCGGAGGAATTCTGCCTGAGGCCGATCACGGCGGAGGTGGCGCTAAGCGTGTCCCCGGGATAGATCGGACGGACAAAGCGCACATCGGCGTAGCCCAGGTTGGCTATCGCATTGATCGAAATATCCGGCACGGTTTTGCCCAGGGCCATGTGGAATGCCAGCATGTCGTCTACCGTGCGATTTTCATAACCCATGGCGTGTGCCACCGGTTTTGCCGAGTGCAAAGTCTGGCGCGCGCCGGTGAGTGCAATATAGAGCGAGCAATCGCCATCGGTGATGGTGCGCGGCGTTGCATGATGCAGCACCTGCCCGATATGAAAATCCTCGAAAAAGTTACCGGCAGGATTCTTTTGTACGTTGATTTTTTTGGCGTTATGCACTTTCTTCTTCCAGTTTTTTGATCATCTCGCTCAATACCAATAGTCTCTTGGCCGCCTCAACATTATGGAGCTCAATCAGCTTGCCGTTGACCACTACGGTGCCCTTGCCTACGGCATTGGCCTGTTCCAGCGCATCAATTATTTCTTCCGCCGTTTCAACTTCTGCACGCTTGGGCGTGTAGGCGTCATTGCAGTAGTCAAGCTGTATGGGATGCACCAGCGTTTTTCCATCAAAACCAAGATCGCGCCCGAAGCGGCAGGCATATTCAAAAGATTGCATATCCTTCAGATTGGTATTGATGCCATCCACCACCGAGCGGTCGTAGGCGCGCGCGGCCAGTTGCACCATGCAGAGACTGGTCAGCAGGGGCAGGCGGTCGTGAGTACTGCGCCCGTGCAACTGCGAGAGCAGGTCGGAAGTCGCCATGACCATGCAGGCAATGCGCTCGGAAGCGCTGGCGATCTCTTCGGCATGCAGCACGGCTAAGGGGCTTTCTATCATCACCATGATGGGGGTTTCCGTATTGCCCGCATCGTTCAGAATATCCAGCACGGTCAACACATCCTGGCGCCGCTCAATGTTGGGGAACAAAATGGCATCGGCACCAATGTTGGCTACCGCATAGATGTCGTCCTTACCCCAAGGCGAATCAATATCATTCACCCGTACCACAACCTCGCGCGAGCCATAGCCACCCTGCCGCACGGCCTCAACCACATATTTTCTGGAGGCTTCCTTGGCTTCAACCAGAATAGGATTACCCAGATCAAGAATCACCGAGTCGACAATCAGCGACCGCGCCTTGTTGATGTACCGAGGGTTACAGCCAGGCACATAGAGCATGGAGCGGCGCGGCCGGTAGAATTTATTCATGAGCAGACTCAAATCTTTTTGGGCAGTTTGTGCAAAAGCGTGACATTTTTATAAGGGGCTGTGGCGGTGCTTACCGCAGCTATCCCGGCTCCGTAAGTTGTATGTGTCATGAGGCTTTATTCAGATGCAATCGATTCTAGTCACGGGCAATACATGTGTCAA
>JADGRN010000131.1 GCA_017880825.1 Methylophilaceae bacterium
TCGCGCATCTGCGCTTCGGAGACTTCCATCAACAGGCCATCTTCCAGCGCGTCCTGGGCGATCTGTTTGAGCTCGTCGAAGTTTTCGGTCATGACTTTGATCTTCTCGGTGCAGGACACCACACTTTTGTCGTCGCGCAGCCATTTCGGCCATGCGTTTTTCGGCGATTGGCTCATAGCGCCAGCCTTTCCAGCTTGTGCACCAGCTTGGCTAAAGCCTGGCCGCGATGGCTGATGCGATTCTTGATTTCCAGCGGTAATTCGGCGCCGGTTTTATCGGTTTTGGCATCGAGGAATAAAGGGTCATAACCAAAGCCGCCGTCGCCACGCGGCTGCTGAAGAATCTCGCCCTGCCAGATGCCTTCTGCAATCAACGGCTGCGGGTCGTCAGCATATCTGACCAGCACCATGACGCAGTAGTAGTGCGCGTAACGATTTTTCTCACCACTCAGGCTTTGCAGCAATTTGGCGTTATTTCGCTCATCTGATTTTGGTTCTGTTCCATCAAGGCAAGCATAGCGCGCAGAATGTACGCCCGGGGCGCCTTGCAGGGCATCGACACAGATGCCGGAATCATCCGCCAGCGCTGGCAGGCCGGTGTGCTGGCTGGCATGGCGCGCCTTGGCCAGTGCGTTTTCGATGAATGTGCAATGCGGTTCTTCAGCTTCGGGCACGGCAAAATCCGATTGCGGCAGCGCCTCGATGTTCAAGGCTTGCAGCAAATGCTGAATTTCGCGCAGTTTTCCGGCGTTGCCAGTGGCGATGACGAGCTTTTTCATACGCAGTTAGAGGCCCAGCGCAGTCTTTTGTTTCGCGATGAGTTCACATATGCCATTTTGCGCCAGATCCAGCATGGCATCCATGTCGGCGCGCTGGAACGGCTCACCTTCAGCGGTACCCTGGATTTCAACAAAACCGCCGCTGCCGGTCATTACGACATTCATATCGGTGTCGCAATCGGAGTCTTCGATATAGTCCAGATCGAGCACCGGCGCACCTTGATAGACGCCGACCGAAATGGCCGCAACCGCATCGCGCAAAGGCGATTCGGTGATGAGGCCTTTGGCCAGTAAATGGCTGATGGCGTCGTGCAGCGCGACATAAGCACCGGTGATGCTGGCGGTGCGCGTGCCGCCGTCGGCCTGGATCACGTCACAGTCAATCTGTATACTGCGTTCGCCGAGTTTCCCTAAATCAATAATGGCGCGCAGGCTGCGGCCGATCAGGCGCTGTATCTCCTGCGTACGGCCGGATTGTTTGCCCTGGGAAGCTTCGCGTGACATGCGGCTGCCGGTGGAGCGTGGCAGCATGCCATATTCCGCCGTGACCCAGCCCTGATTTTTACCGCGCAGGAACGGCGGCACTTTTTCATCGATGCTGGCAGTGCACAGCACATGCGTATCGCCAAACTTGACCAGGACTGAGCCTTCGGCGTGCTTGGTGTAGCGGCGGATGATTTCCACCGGACGCAATTGGCTGTTGGCGCGATTACTGGGTCGCATGGCGATTCCTGAATTCTCGAAACGGCTATTATAAGCCAAGCTGGGGGACTTAATCAGAGGTTCCTTAGCGCTGGGTTTTGCGGAGGGCCGCCTGAATATCGGCGATCGCGCGCTCTATATCTTCGTCGTTCAAATCAGGCGCCGTACTGTTCTCGACCTCGGTCAGGGCGCGTAGCTGGCTGATCGGGTTGATGATGGTGGTAGTCGCGCCCAGCGGCATGGTGACGGTAGAAACCGTCAGTTGGTTATCCTGGCGTTCTCCCCAATGCAGGGCAATCGCGCTCATGTTGTCACCGTGCTCACCGGCGCGCGATTCAGCGAGGTCGAGCAGCTCGGGCAGCGCCTCATTGACAGGCGAGGCATGTAGAATTATGCCTATCTCGGCATCCTCCACCAGTGTCCATAAGCCATCCGTACACAGCAACAGTGTATCGCCTTCCATCAACTCGCGTGGTTGCCCCATATCAATCTGCGGCTCCACATCGCCGCCCAGGCAGTTGTAGATTTTGTGGCGCTCGGGATGCGTGGCCATATGCCTTTTTTGCAGCAGGCCCTTGCGATAAAGCCTCTGCACCAGCGAATGGTCTTCACTGCGGTAAACCAGTTGACCCTGGGAAAAGTGGTAGAGGCGCGAATCACCCACATGCGCGCTGTATAGCTGATTATCCTGAATGATCGCGACGACGATGGTGGTGCGTGGTGAATCAAACCAATCATGGGCCACGGTGTAGCTATCAATGGCAGCGTGTACCTGGCGGATATGCTCAGCGAGAAACCTGGCTGGATCATCCAAAGACGGTTGAGCCATACGTTCGAAAGCTACGGCGAGGGTCTTGACTGCCAGCTGTGCCGCTATTTCGCCATTGCGATGGCCGCCCATGCCATCCGCTACCACTATCATCAGTGCGTCTTTGCTGTAGGAGTAGGCCAAACGGTCCTGATTGTAAGGGCGTGGCCCTTGGCGGCTGGTTTGATGGATGGTGAATTTCATGACAAACCGTGCTTATTTCTTTAAATAATTTTTGAGCGAGGCCAGCAAAGAAGGATCTTTTTCCACTTGAGGAATGTTTTCAATCAAACTTTTTTGCAGGGAAAACACGCTCTGTGGACGTTCCATGTGGTTGAGCGCCATGCAATTATCGATTATTTCCAGTAACGATTCAGAGTAGATACCCTTACCGATTTTTTTGGCCGGTAGCAGCCGGTCTTTTTTCACGCGATGCTCGGCGCTCATGGGCGCTGCACGCACCAGACAAGCATACATACTGGTACCCACGCTATAAACATCGCTCCAGGGCCCCAGCAGGGTGTGGTCGGTATGCTGCTCCGGCGCGGCGAATCCCGGTGTATAACATGGCGGAAGTTCAGGCTGCACCTTACTCAGTGTCTGTCGTGCCGAGCCGAAATCCAGCAATACCGGCGTGCGGTCTTGCCTTATGTAAATGTTGGCGGGTTTGATATCCAGATGTAATAGCTTTTGCGAGTGCACTTCACGCAGGCCGTTGAGCAATTCGCTGAACACAAGCCGCACGAAATGTTCGCTCAGTGGCTCGGCTCGCCCCAGGATCAAATCTTGCAGAGATTGGCCGCGTTCATACTGCATCACCATATACACCGTGTTATTGGCGCGGAAAAAGTTGAGCACGCGCACAATATTTTTGTGATCGATAGTCGCCAGCGCGCGGCCTTCCTCAAAAAAGCACTTCAAACCGTAGCGAAAGCTTCCCAAAGACTCGGTCGTGGCTTCTACGCGCTCACCCTCGGTACGCAGTGCCAGCGCAGTAGGCAGGTACTCCTTGACAGCGACGATTTCACCTTCTGCATCGCGCGCGAGATAGACGAAGCTGAAACCACCGGCGCTGAGGACTTTCTGGATAGTGTAGTCCTGAAGCTTGTAACCGACGGGCAGCGCCCGATTGGATGTAGCCTGCATACGTGATAATGGTCAATTGGCTGTGAATGGCGGACTTATTTTGTCATGAATCGCTACGAATTTGATACCATTAAATAAACAAGCCTGACAGGAACCCTGATGATTTATAGCATGACCGGCTTTGCCGCCCACGAACGCCAGCTTGCGACCGGTGTTCTGCTACTCGAATTGCGCTCGGTGAATCACCGTTATCTGGAATTACAGCTGCGGCTGGACGATAGCCTGCGCAGTTTTGAACCGCTGGTGCGGGAACTGGTTGCGGGCAAGCTGGGGCGCGGCAAGGTGGAATGCCGCTTGAGCCTGATGCCGCGTACGGATGTTGCCAACGAAGCGCAGATTGATCAAGCCGTGTTGCAACAATTGGCAAAAATGTCTGCGATGGTGCAACAGCATTTCCCGCAAAGCCGACCTCTTAGCGTGGCCGACGTTCTGCGCTGGCCGGGCGCTATCGCCAGTGATCGCGCTGATACGGAAACGCTTGCGGCCGAGGTACGCCTAGCGTTGGATCAGGCATTGCGGGAGTTGAATGATTCACGTATCAGGGAAGGTGCCAAACTCAAGGCCTTGATACTGGAGCGCCTGACGGAAATGGAAGCGCTGGTAGCGCAGGTCAAACCCTTGATCCCGGGACAGGTGGTCGCCTATCAGCAACGGCTCACAGCTAAATTACAGGAGGCGCTGAAAAGTGTGGATGAGGAGCGTGTTCGCCAGGAGCTGATGCTGTTTGCCCAGCGCATCGATGTGGATGAAGAACTGACTAGGTTGACCGCGCATATTCAGGAGGTGAAACGCATTCTGGACGCTAATGGCGCGGCCGGTAAGCGGTTGGATTTTCTCATGCAGGAGCTGAATCGCGAGGCCAATACCCTGGGTTCCAAATCGGTTTCCAGCGAAGTCTCGCAAGCGTCAATGACGCTGAAAGTGCTGATCGAGCAGATGCGCGAACAAATCCAGAATATCGAGTAGTATTTCAGGATGAATCAAACCGCCTCAAGAACCGCATAGAATCCAGTAACTATGCGGATTTTCATTATCACGTCGTTGCATTCCATCTCATAAAAGCACACAATTACCGTGTACCCCTAAGTGTACCCCTATACCTTGGTAGTCCATTTTTAGGGGTACACACAAAAGGACACACTATGGCTAAGTTATCGGATATGGATATTCGCAACTGGATTAAATCCGGTGAACGATTTGATATGCGCGGAGATGGTGCAGGGCTTTACCTCTCCTATCGTGAGGCTTATGCAATTCCTATATGGCGCTTTCGTTATCGTTTTGCAGGGGCTAATCGGATAATGAATTTAGGAAGCTATCGAGATTTATCTTTAGCTGATGCTAGAAAGACGGCTAAAGACCTTCGGGCGAAAGTATCGCTAGGCTATGACGTGGCTGGCGAAAAGCAGGAGCGCAAGCGAGACGCC
>JADGRN010000132.1 GCA_017880825.1 Methylophilaceae bacterium
CACAAGCGAAAGCCAAATTAGAAGCCGGTTTGAAAGAAGCTGGGATAGAGTTGAGTGACGCAACCCGTCAAAAACTGCTGGATTACCTGTCGCTGATGCATAAATGGAACAAGGTGCACAACCTCACCGCGGTGCGCGACCCTGAGGATATGGTGACCTTGCACCTGCTGGATAGTCTTTCGGTGTTGCCGCATATTAATGCCAAGCGTTTGCTGGATGTAGGCAGTGGCGCGGGTTTGCCGGGAATTCCGCTGGCTTTGTGTTTACCGCATTTGCAAGTGACGGTGATGGATTCCAGCCATAAAAAGGCCAGCTTCCTGCGCCAGGCCAAAGCTGAGCTGGGCATTGCCAATCTTGAAGTGGTTTGTGGCCGGGTGGAGCAATATCATCCAGACGTATTGTTCGATATCGTGATTTCGCGTGCTTTTTCTGATTTGGCCGAGTTCATCAGCCTGACCAGGCATTTGTGCGCGCCAGGTGGTGTGTGGATGGCAATGAAGGGGGTTTATCCCTACGACGAGCTGGCTCAACTCAAATCAGCACCTGCGCAAATAGTCCCTTTGCAAGTACCGGGACTGGCAGCACAACGACATTTGGTATTTCTGGCAAATGAAAATCTGGAGGCGGCTTGATCATGCGGATTTTGGCAATCACCAATCAAAAAGGCGGCGTCGGCAAAACCACCACTTGCGTCAATCTGGCGGCGAGTCTGGCCGCGACCAAGCGCCGTGTATTGCTGATAGATTTGGACCCGCAAGGCAATGCCACCACCGGTAGCGGCATAGACAAGACGGCCATGAAGCAGACCATTTACCATGTACTGATCGGTGATAAAACGCTCAAAGAAGTGATGCAGCCATCCATCAAAGGCAAATTCGACGTGATTCCCGCCAATCGCGAATTGGCCGGTGCGGAAGTTGAGCTGGTGAACGAAATCGCGCGTGAAACACGTTTAAAAGTCGCGCTGGCCGAATTAGACGATAACTACGACTATGTGCTGATTGACTGCCCGCCCGCCCTAAATCTGATCACAGTAAACGCACTGACGGCGGCACATGCGGTGATGATTCCCATGCAATGCGAATACTACGCGCTGGAGGGCTTATCAGACCTGGTCAATACCATCAAGAAAGTGCGCGCTCACTTAAACCCTGGTCTGGAGATCGAAGGTTTACTGCGTACCTTGTTTGATAATCGCAATATGCTGGCGCAACAGGTGTCGGCCGAACTGGCTCAGCATTTCGGCGACAAGGTCTATCGCACCGTTATTCCGCGCAATATTCGTCTCGCCGAAGCGCCCAGTTACGGAGTGCCGGTACTGTTCCATGATAAGGCATCGAAAGGCGCGCAGGCCTATCTGGCCCTGGCTGGGGAAATTATCAATCGCGCAATGTTAAATGCAACCGTTGTCAATGGTTAGGATTTTAAATGGTAAAGCTTAAAGGTCTGGGCCGCGGGCTGGACGCCCTGCTGGCAGGGGATGTCGGCAGCGTGGGTGAGGCAGATTCCTTGCGCATGCTGAAAGTTGAGCAGATGCAGCCGGGTAAATATCAGCCGCGCACGCAAATGGATCCGGAGTCGCTGGCCAGCCTCGCCGATTCCATCAAAGCGCAAGGCATCATGCAGCCGATTCTGGTGCGTCAAGTGGTAGGCGAACGCTTTGAGATCATCGCCGGTGAGCGTCGCTGGCGTGCAGCGCGGATGGCCGGGATGCATGAAGTGCCGGTGCTGGTGCGCGACATTGCGGATGAATCCGCGCTGGCCATGGCGCTGATCGAGAATATCCAGCGCGAGAATCTGAATCCTTTGGAGGAAGCCAGCGGCATCAAGCGTCTGATAGACGAATTCGCCATGACGCATCAAACCGCATCAGAGGCCGTAGGGCGCTCGCGTACTGCCGTTACCAATTTGTTACGCTTGCTCAATTTGACAGCAGCGGTGCAGGAAATGCTGATGCACAGCCAGATCGACATGGGCCATGCACGCGCACTGCTCAGTCTGGATGGCGCCAAACAGGTACAGGCGGCGCAACACGTAGCCCAGAAAAAACTGTCGGTGCGCGAAGCAGAGCGCCTGGTGTATCAATATCTGCACCCTAAAAAAACGCCGCGTGCCAAACCCAACCGCGATTTGCTGCGGCTGGAGGAAATTGCAGCTGATCGCATGGGTGCCAAAGTCAGCATCAAACATAGCGCCAAAGGCGCTGGCAAGCTGGTCATCGAATATAAAAACCTGGATCAGCTGGATGGCATACTGGGCTTGATGGGTGTAGATGTCGGCTGATAACGCCGTTTGACACTACCCGCTTTCATTGATAAAATCGAACTCCTAGTTGTACGGCGCACAAGAAAAAAGTCAGGCCTATCAGGCATTAAGCCTGCAAATAATCGGTCTGCAAGTGATACTCACAATAACAGGCGCTGTTGTAGCCTACTTCGTTGCTAATCTGCAGTCTGGAATATCCGTGCTCTGGGGTGGTTTTTGTGCCCTGGTAAATGTTTGCCTGCTGATATGGCGCATGCGCACCGGAGCTGGTCAGGATATTGATGCGAACAGGCAGTTGAGATTGATGTACCGTTCCGCTTTGGAGCGGTTTTTTGTTGTCATGGGGCTGTTGGCGTTCGGCATGTTGCGACTCAAGTTCGCGCCGCTCGCCATACTGCTGGGGTTTATAGCGGGCCAGACGGTTTTGATCCTGGTTCCCTTAATACGTGGAATAGCAAAGTAAAAATGTCGAGCGAAGCCATCACTTCATCAGAATATATCAGGCACCACCTGCAAAATCTGACTTGTAGTCTGCAGCAAGGGCATTTCCACTGTGCGCATACCGCAGCAGAAGCCAAGGCCATGGGTTTCTGGGCATTCAATGTGGATACCTTGCTGGTGTCCTTTGTGCTCGGCACGGTGTTCCTGTTTTTCTTCAGCCGCGTGGCAAAAAGCCCGGCACCGGGCGTGCCCAGCGGCATGCAAAATTTCGTCGAATGGGTGATCGAATTCATCGACAACAGCGTGCGCGGCTCCTTCAGCGCCAAAAATAATCTGGTTGCGCCGCTGGCGCTGACCGTGTTCATGTGGATTTTCCTCATGAATTTCATGGATTTAATCCCAATCGACTGGGTCCCCATGCTGGCGGCCAAGCTCGGCGTTGGCCACTTCAAGGTGGTGTCTACCACTGACCCCAATGCCACTTTCGGCATGTCGATTTCCGTGTTCTTCATCGTGCTGTACTACAGCATCAAGATGAAGGGCCTGGGTGGTTTTGCGGCCGAACTTACTTTGCAGCCCTTCGGTAAATTCGGGCTGCCGGCCAACATTTTCCTCGAAGGCGTCAATCTGATCGCCAAGCCAGTTTCACTGTCGTTGCGTCTGTTTGGCAATATGTACGCAGGCGAGATGATCTTCATTCTGATCGCCATCATGGGTGGTACCTGGGCGGGTTTTACGCTCGTCAACGCCACCTTGTTCGGCTCACAAATCCTGCTGTCGCTGGGCTGGGGTATTTTCCATATCCTGATTATTACTTTGCAGGCGTTCATTTTCATGACGCTGACCATTGTTTATCTGGATATGGCGCATCAGGAACATCACTAATTTTTAGTAGTAATTTGGTCTTTATTTACAGGAGATAGAAACAAATGGAAATGGCAAACGCACTACTCTTCATCGCTGGCGCGATCATGATGGGTCTTGGCGCTCTGGGCGCTGCCGTCGGTATCGGTATCTTGGGTGGTCGTTTCCTGGAAGGCGCTGCACGCCAACCAGAACTCATCCCTATGCTGCGTACCCAGTTCTTCATCGTCATGGGTCTGGTTGACGCGGTTCCAATGATTGCTGTCGGTATCGCTATGTACGTTCTGTTCGCGGTAGCCAAGTAAATTCTACCCAGGCAAATTAAGCCGATTAGTTTAAGAAAGGTATTTGCATGAATATCAATGCAACCCTTATTGCGCAGGCGATCATGTTTGCGCTGTTCGTTTGGTTCTGCATGAGCTTCGTCTGGCCGCCGATTGTGGGTGCGCTGGCGGCACGCCAAAAGCTGATTGCTGACGGATTGGCTGCGGGTGACCGTGGCAAGCACGAGCTGGAGCTATCTGCCAAAAAGGCAGCACAAGGGCTGCGCACCGCCAAGGAAAAAGCTTCCGACATCATCGCCCAGGCTGAAAAACGCGCCGGCGAGATTGTGGAAGAAGCCAAGACTAATGCCAAGACTGAAGGCGACCGCATCATTGCGGGTGCCAAGGCTGAAATCGGCCAGGAAGTGAATCGTGCCAAGGAGGGTCTGCGTCAGCAGGTTTCCGCGTTGGCCGTCGCTGGCGCAGAGAAGATTCTGCGCCGTGAGATTGATGCCAAGGCGCATGCTGCCATGCTAACCACCATCGCCAACGAGCTCTAACAAGAACGGAGCACTAACATGGCTGAAGCGGTAACCATTGCAAGACCCTACGCGGTAGCGGCATTTCGCCTGGCTAAGGAAAACAATGTGCTGGCGGCTTGGTCCGATATGCTGGGTTTTGCAGCAGCAGTGGCTGCAGATCCTCAGATGAAGGCCTACATCGATGATCCCAAGGTCGCCGTAGGCGACCTCGAGCGCGTGTTCCTTTCTGTTTGCGGAAACAAGCTCAATGCGCCAGGGACTAACCTGGTGAAGTTGCTGGTGGAATATGGCCGCATGTCGATATTGCCGGATGTCGCGTCAGCCTTTGAAGTTCTCAAGGCTGAGGACGAAGGTGTGCTCGAAGCCGAGATCACCGCGGCAACTCAGCCAAGCGATGCCGAGGTGAAAGTCCTGGTCAAGAAGCTGCAAGCCAAGTTTGGCAAAAAAATCGAAGCAAGCGTTAAAGTGGA
>JADGRN010000133.1 GCA_017880825.1 Methylophilaceae bacterium
GCAGTTCGGCGGCGGTATCGCGGATTTGCTTGAGGGCGTTTTTCTTGGCTTTTCCCAGTGCCCGCTGCCCAGCCTGTGCAGCGGTGCTGACTCCGGTGGCCCGCCGGAGTAGCGCGAGATTATGAACAGCTGGGAAACCGGCACATACAGTTTGTCGTCGCCCGCGTATTCCAGCAGCAGGAATTCGGTCTCGCCTTCGCCAAAATCCAGATTGACCAGACCGCGATAACGCCCGACGCCATGCTGCTCGTGCACCACCGGGTCATTCTCTCTCAGCTCGGAGAGGTCTTTCAGCATGCCCTCGGTGCTGCGCGCGCGGTCTTTGTCGCGGCGGCGCTGCTGGCGCACGGTGGCAGCGTAGAGCTCGGCTTCGGTAATCAGCGCGAAGCCTGCAACCGCAAGGGTTGTGTCCGCCAAGTGCCCGCCGTTACTCGGCGACCTTGGCGCCACAAAGCCGCCATGCAGCGGCGAGATACCCAGCATCAGACGTTCATCGCTGCCGGTAAAATCCGCCCAGGTCTCGCAGGGTTTAGGCTGCAGGCCTTGATCTTGCAGCAGTTGCAGCATGGTTTCGCGGCGCCCCAGGCTTTCAGCCGCAATCAGTATGCGACCGCGGTACTGGCTGATGTAGCCTTGCAGCTTGTGCAGCGGCCGCTCGGCGCGCCGTTCGATATTCAGGTCCGGCAGGCCGGAAGTGACAGCCTCAGTGGTGAGATAAATGCGCGCCAGTTTGTGCGTCTGGCTGAAAAAATCGTCGGTTTTAATCAGCAGCAACTCGGGTTTGAGTATCGGGCGTTCCACGTCATATGCCAAAAGGCGATAACGCGATTGCGCTTCAATCCAGAAATTCTGCGCGGCCATATCCAGATTGCCGTGCAGGCAGAGCACGGCGTTTCCCGGCAGGTAATCCAGCAGGGTGGCGGTATGCTCGAAAAACAGCGGCAAATACCATTCTATGCCGCCGCTGGCGACGCCCTTGCTCACATCCTTGTAGATGCGGCTACGCGACGGATCGCCTTCAAAAATCTCGCGGAACTGCTGGCGGAAGCGCGCGATGCCGTTGTCATCCAGCGGGAACTCGCGTGCGGGCAGCAGGCGAATGTCGCCGACCGGATACAGGCTGCGCTGGCTATCGACATCAAAGGTGCGGATGGTCTCGATTTCATCGTCAAACAAATCCAGCCGGTAAGGCAGCGCGCTGCCCATCGGGAACAAATCCACCAGCCCGCCGCGTACGCTGAACTCGCCCGGGCTGATGACCTGATTGACATGGTGGTAGCCAGCTTCTGCACACTGCTTGCGCAACGCTTCCAGATCGAGCTGCTGGCCTTTTTTCAGCATGAAGGTGTGCGCAGCCAGATAGGATTGCGGCGGCAGCCGCAGCAATGCGGTGCCCGCAGGCACGATAATGACATCGCAGGTGTTCTGGCTGATCTGGTAGAGCGTCGCCAGACGCTCCGAAATCAGGTCCGGGTGCGGCGAGAAATGGTCATAGGGCAGCGTTTCCCAATCCGGCAGCAAATGTACGCTGATGCCCGGTGCAAACCAAGGGATTTCTTCCAGCAGCCGCTGCGCAGCGAACGCGTTGGCGGTGATAATGACCAGGGGGGATTTGGTCGCTGTGCGCGGTTTTGTGTGTTGATCAAGCAAGCGCAAAGCAAGCTGTGCAAGCGCAAGGCTGTCAGCGCCTGAGGGCTGCGGATTAACGCGTTCGGACTGGCCAGGCGCCGGGATGGGCAGGGGAAACTGCATGAATATTGCCGTTGGATGGGTGAGAAAAACACCCTATTATAGCCGCAGCATAGCGCCTGCGGCTATTTGAGAAATGCAAGAGTCTGACAGGCTTAACAGGCTGTCAGAAAGAACCGGCGCTACTTGCCTGACATCTTGCTGATTTGCACTTCCGCTTCTATCCAGTAACCAACCGGGCTGTCGGCAAAACTATTACGCTCAGCAATGAAATAGGCAGCTACTTCCACCATGCGGTAACGTTCTTGCGGACTGATCTTTCTAGGCTTATCCGCAGGCTTTTTCGCGGCTGCGGCTTTCTTTGGAGCTACTTCCTTCTTGGGAGCTGCGGCTTTCTTAGGCGCGGCTACTTTTTTTGCTGCTGGCTTCTTGGCAGGAGCAGGCTTTGCAACTGATGCTTTTGCCACGGCAGGTTTTGCAGCAGGTTTGCTATTGGTTTCAGCCATTTCGGTTCCTTTCGTTATTAGGGAATTCCGTGCTTCTGATGAAAAGGCGGTAACCCCTGCCTCTATGATATTAAACCGTTCCACCTACCGTCAAGCCATCGATGCGTAAAGTTGGCTGGCCGACACCCACCGGCACGCTCTGACCTTCCTTGCCGCAGGTGCCGACGCCGGAATCCAGTGCCATGTCATTGCCTATCATAGAAACGCGCGTGAGCACGTCCGGGCCGTTGCCGATGAGGGTTGCGCCTTTGACCGGGTAAGTGAGCTTGCCGTCTTCTATCATCCAGGCCTCAGCCGTAGAGAACACAAACTTGCCGCTGGTGATATCGACCTGACCACCACCAAAATTGACCGCATACAGGCCTTTTTTCACCGAGCGTATGATTTCTTCCGGTGGCATGTTGCCGTTGAGCATGTAGGTGTTGGTCATGCGCGGCATGGGGATGTGCGCGTATGACTCACGGCGTGCATTGCCGGTGACCGCTACGCCCATCAGGCGTGCGTTGAGACTATCCTGCAGGTAACCTTGCAGGATGCCGTCTTCAATCAACACATTGCGCTGGGTTGGATTGCCTTCATCATCGACATTGAGCGAGCCGCGGCGGTTGCTGATGGTGCCATCATCCACCACCGTCACGCCGGGGGAGGCCACACGCTGGCCGATTTTACCAGCAAAAGCGGAGCTGCCTTTACGGTTGAAATCGCCCTCCAGGCCGTGGCCGATGGCTTCGTGCAGCAAGATACCCGGCCAGCCGGAACCCAATACCACGGTCATGCTGCCAGCAGGGGCAGGGCGCGCATCGAGGTTGGTAAGCGCCTGATGCACGGCTTTGCGTGCATAGTCCTGCAGCACTGCGTCAGTGAAATAGCTGTAATCAAAACGCCCGCCGCCGCCGGCAGAACCCTGCTCACGACGCCCATCCTGCTCGGCGATTACCTGGATAGACAGCCTCACCAGCGGCCGCACATCGGCCGCCATCATGCCATCATGGCGCGCCACCATGACCACTTCGTATTCGCCGGCAATGGAGGCCATCACCTGGCTGATACGCGGGTCGGCCTTGCGCGCGAAGCTTTCCAGTCTCTCCAGCAGATTGACTTTGGCATCGGCGCTGAGTGAAGCAATCGGGTCTTGTGGAATATAAAGCTGCGGCGCTTCGATACGTGTTACCGCTTGCGTCGCTTGCTCGCTGCCAACTGCAGCAATCGCACGCGTGACATCAGCAGCCTGTCGCAGTGCGGGTAAATGAATATCGTCCGAGTAAGCAAACGCAGTCTTTTCGCCACTGACGGCGCGCACACCCACACCTTGATCAATACTGAAATTGCCCGATTTCACCTGGCCTTCTTCCAGCCCCCAGCTCTCCGAGCGGCTATATTGGAAGTACAGGTCAGCATAATCTATCTGATGCGACATGATGCTGCCAAGCACGCCTTGCAGCGCCGGTAAATCAAGGCCTGACGGCGCAAGCAAGGCATTGCTCGCAGTCTCGAACAGGCTGCCCGCTTCAGGACTGGAGCTTGATGGGATGGATTCGGGTTTCATGGCTTACAACTTTCGATATCAAACGCTGGCTCACAATGATAACAGTGCATAGCGCCGATGCCGCTAAGTAAATTCTGTAATTAGTACTAAGCTGCAGACGGTATTTGGATTTTGCCTAGCAATTGTAAATGGTGCGGTGCTTAAGCGCAGGCAGGCTGTTGCGCAGGCTGGATTGATAGCCGGCATTGACTGAAGAAATGACTACGCCGGAGCCGCGTGGCAGACGGTCGAGTATTGTGCCCCAGGGATCAACGATCATGCTGTTACCGTGGGTTTCGCGGCCGGAGATGTGATAACCGCCTTGGGCAGGGGCCAGCACGTAACATAAATTTTCGATGGCGCGTGCGCGTATCAGCGTCTCCCAGTGCGCTTTGCCGGTAGTTTCGGTGAAGGCCGATGGCACGACGATAATGTCGACCTTACCCATGGCGCGATAGAGTTCGGGGAAACGCAGGTCATAACAAATAGACAGCCCGATGACGCCCAGTGGCGTTTCCAGCACTACCACGCCTTCACCCGGCTCTATGGTGTCTTCTTCGCGGAAGTGTTCGTTACCCAAATCCAGGCCGAACAGGTGCATTTTGTCGTAGCGTGCGGCCAGTTTGCCATTTGGATCGAACACCAGACAGGCGTTACGCACCTTGCCGGCGACACTGGCGCGTAGTGGAACAGAACCGCCGATGAGCCAGATATGATGCTTCTTGGCCATTTTTGCCAGAAAACGTTGAATCGGCCCTTCGCCTTCTACCTCGCGCACCTTGATTTTATCGGTGTCCTTCAGGCCCATGATGGCGAAATATTCGGGCAGCGCCACCAGCTTGGCGCCCTGATTGACGGCAATTTCTATCAAGCGTTCGGCTTCGCTGAGGTTAGCCAAAACATGCGGGCCGGAAGCCATCTGAATACCGGCGATCTTGACGATGCCGGGCGTGGAAGCGATCGCTTTGGTATTTTTAGTACTTTTTGTGCGCGATTTGATGGGCATTACAGTTTCCGTGCTTTTGTATGAGTCTTAATTTATGGCAATCATACCTTAATTCTGCGTTTTTATTTACCCAGCGGCGAGACCGCGGCAGGCTTGCTGCCGTCAATA
>JADGRN010000134.1 GCA_017880825.1 Methylophilaceae bacterium
GACTGGTAGAAGGCAGGCGCTCATAAAGCAAATGCGCGCAGCTTTGCTCAAGCCTCGGCATCACGTAGCGCCTGTAGGCTGCTTCAGCCTTGGTGCCATTGAAAAAGACATGGCTTATGCCGGGATGTTTTGCATAAAACTCAGCCAACCTGTTTGGCCGGATCGAGGATTCTTCTATGGCCGAGTCCAGGCTGCCTCTCCGCTCACAAGATTGCATCACATCCCATAAACTGATTCCGTGAGATTTGAGCATCTCGATCCTCTCCGCATATACCACATCCCTGCTCGCCCCGATCAGTTCGCCGAGTATCCTCCAGAATACATTTTGCTGTTTTGCATAGTATTGGCCTCTTTGCAGAGATTCTTCGCTGGGCATCGAGCCCAGAATGAGCACGCGTGCATCCGGGGCTGTAATGGGTGGGAAGCTGATAATTTTTGCCACGGTGACTGTTACCCAAACTTGTCCTGATAATCCTCAATGTACGATGCCGTGTTTCAGCCCGCAATGGTTTTCCGCATTTCGACCCGGGCCGGAATCCAGTAGACTGCGGGCATGATGAGATTGATCGCATTTTGGCTGTGCTTGGCGTTAATGTCCTGTTCGCAAAATACCAGTCATAGCGAAATCCGCATGGCGCTGTCGCAGGCGCCGCTCAACCTCGATCCGCGCTACGCCACCGATGCTGCTTCCGAGCGTATCAATCGGCTGATTTATCAGCCGCTGGTGGATTTTGATGAGCACTCCAGACCGAGGCCGGCTCTGGCAAGCTGGCAACAGCTTTCTCCTACGCAGTATCGTTTTACGCTGATCCGGCAAGGCCGGCATTTTCATGATGGCAGTGCATTAACTGCCGCCGATGTGGTTGCGACCTATCAGTCGCTGCTGGCTCTGCGCGATTCCCCGCATACGGCCGAATTTGCCAATATCAGCGAGGTGAAAGCACTCAATGCGGATACGCTGGATTTTTCCTTGCATACCCCAGATGCCGGTTTTCCGGCACGCCTGATCATCGGCATTCTGCCGGCGGCCTTGATTGAAAAGGGTTACGACTTTGCGCACATGCCCATGGGCAGCGGCCCACTGAAATTCGTGTCATGGCAAGGCGCGCTGAAGCTTGAGCGTGTCGCGGACAAACAGCTATTCACCTTGCAGGAAGTCAAAGACCCCACCGTGCGCGTGCTCAAGCTGCTGCGCGGCGAGGTTGATTTGTTGCAGGGCGATCTGCCGCCCGAACTGGTGGGTTATTTGCGGCATCAGCCCGCTGTCGAAGTGCATGAATCCATCGGCGCAAATTTCTCCTATCTGGGTTTTAATCTGCAAGACCCAGAGCTACAAAAGCCCAATGTGCGGCTTGCCATCGCCCATGCCATCGACCGCCAAGCCATCATCCAGCATGCTCTGGTCGGTGGCAGCCGCGCGGCAACGGCCATACTGCCGCCTGAGCACTGGGCCGGCAATCCGGATTTGCCCGCCCATGACTACAACCCCAAACTGGCGCGCGAATTATTGCAGCAGTCTAGCGTGAAATTGCCGCTTAAACTCGTTTATAAAACTTCCACCGACGCCCAGCGTGTGCGGCTCGCGACCATGATGCAAGCGCAAATGCAGCCTGCCGGGATAGAGCTGGAAATACGCAGCCTGGATTGGGGGACGTTCTTCGATGACATCAAGCATGGTAAATTTCAACTTTACGGGCTGACCTGGGTTGGCATCAAGACGCCGGAGATTTACCGGCTGGCGTTTCACAGCGATGCCATTCCGCCAAAAGGCGCCAACCGCGGGCATTTTCAGGATAAGGTTTTGGATGATTTGATCGCACAAGCGGCAACGGGTGACGAGCAGGGCTGGCGCAAGGTGACTGCCTATGCGCACCAGGCCCTGCCTTATGTGCCGTTGTGGTACGAAGGCCAGTTTGTCGCCATGCGCAGCAACCTGAGCAATTACAGTTTGCAGCCTGACGGCAACTGGGATGGCCTTGCCACCATTCAGTATCGTGCGCCTTGATGATTGTATAATGTGCTATATTGTGTACATTGTGTTTTTGGAGAAATCCCATGTCGAGCACGGTCACCATACGTCTGGAAGAAGCCACCAAGGATAAGCTGGAAAAGCTGGCGGATGCCACCCATCGCAGCCGTTCTTTTCTGGCGGCAGAAGCGATTAAAGCTTACGTCGAGAGTAATGAATGGCAAATCGGCGAGATCCATGAAGCGATCAAAGAGGCTGATGCGGGAGATTTTACGACAGAGGCTGAAGTGCTGGCGGTTGTTGATAAATGGAAAGTCAAATAAACCTTCATGCAAGTCATCTGGCTAAGAACTGCGCTTAGCAATTTGGATGATGTTGCTGCCTACATTGCAGAAGATAATCCATTAGCGGCGGGCCAGGTTGTACAAACGATCATCACGCAAATCAATCAGCTATCCCTGCAGCCCGCGATGGGGCGGCCTGGCAGAGTGCTTGGTACGAGGGAATTAGTCATCATAAACACGCATTATCTAGTGCCTTACCGCATTAAAAACAACCGGGTCGAAATTTTGCGGGTGTTTCATACATCGCGCAGGTTGCCGGGCAAATGGTGAGTGAGATTTTCTGATGGAAATCGAAGTTTCCATCGCCAAGCAACACCTGACCGTGCTCAACGAGGCAGGCATGCTGCTGGCCCAGTATCCGGTTTCTACCGCGTTCAAGGGCACAGGCGAGCAGAAGGACAGCTACCAGACCCCGCGCGGCCTGCATGTCATCCGTGCCAAGATCGGCGCGGGCCAGCCCATCAACAGCGTTTTCAGCGGCCGTCGCTGCACCGGCGAAATCTGGACGCCGCAGCTCGGTGCGCAACATCCGCAGCGTGACTGGATTCTGACGCGCATTCTCTGGCTTTCCGGCAGCGAGCCGGGCTTCAACCGTCTCGGCAATGTCGACAGCATGCAGCGCTACATCTACATCCACGGCACGCCGGATAACCAGCCCATGAGCTCGCCACATTCGCATGGCTGTATCCGCATGCGCAACGCCGACGTGCTGGAACTGTTCGAGCTGGTGCCGTTGCATACGCCGGTATTGATCGTAGAGGCGTAATTCATTGCGTCCAACTATAAATGTGGCGTGATAAATCAGGGCGCGATAAATCTCGCCCCTACGTGAGCTATCGCCATTCCATGCGTTTGCAACATTATGATTATGCAAAAACTGGTGCGTATTTCGTGACCATTTGCACTCATAATCGGGCTTGTACATTCGGTGAGGTAACAGGCTCCTTAATGATCCAGAATAAGGCTGGGCGCATGGTTGAGTCTATATGGTGCGCAATACCGGGCCATTACTCAAATGTTTCAACAGATGCGTTTGTTGTGATGCCTAATCATGTGCATGGCATTTTAATAATCACTAAAGACCCCGTAGGGGCGAGATTCATCGCGCCCGAATCCATTGCGCCCGAATCCATCGCGCCCAATCTCGGAGAAGTCGTCAGGGCATTCAAGGCGCGCTGTAGCCATGCCATTAATAAAATTCATGGTAAAGGTACGCCTCTCTGGCAACGCAATTACTACGAACATGTAGTGCGTGACGAAGACGACCTGATGCGTATTCGTGAATATATTGAGAACAACCCTGCGCAGTGGGCACTGGACGAAGAAAATCCTGAATTGAACGCGATGAATCGGGGCGCGATGAATCTCGCCCCTACGGTGCCTGATGATTAAGCGCTTGCTCGCAGTACTGCCGGTCGTTTTTGGCGTGCTGCTGTTGACCTTTCTGCTGGTGCATCTGGTGCCGGGCGACCCGGTGGAAGTCATGCTCGGCGAATCAGCCTCCATGGCTGACCGCAGCCAGTTGCGTGCCGAGCTCGGCCTCGATCAACCCTTGACCAGGCAATTCGCCGACTATCTGGCAAAGCTATCACATGGCGATTTTGGCCGTTCCATCCATAGCCATAGCGAGATTTCAGCCTTGCTGGCCGAGCGCATTCCGGCGACTGCCAGACTGGCCTTGTCCGCACTGCTGATTGCCTTGTGCATCGGCCTGCCATTGGGCGTGGTTGCGGCACTTCAAGCTGGCAAGTGGCCAGATGGTATTGCGACGCTGAGCAGCCTGACGCTATCCGCCATGCCGCATTTCTGGCTGGGCCCCTTATTGATGCTGGTGTTCGCGCTGTGGCTGGGCTGGCTGCCGGTGAGCGGCATGGAAAGTACGGCTTCGATTGTATTGCCTGCCTTGACCCTGGGTTTCGGCCTTGCGGCCATCCTCACGCGCATGACGCGCGCCAGTCTGCTGGAAGTGCTGCACGAGGATTTTGTACGTACCGCCCGCGCTAAAGGCTTACCGGAACGCACGGTTATCCTGCGCCACGCCCTGCGTGCCGCCTTGCTGCCGGTGGTCACCGTGGTCGGCCTGCAGCTCGGTTCGCTGCTGGCGGGCGCAGTGATCACCGAAACCGTGTTCGGCTGGGATGGCATCGGCAGGCTGCTGGTGGAATCCATCGAAAAGCGCGATTATCCGGTCACACAGGCTTGCGTGCTGGTGATCGCGCTGACCTATGTCGCGGTGAACCTGGTTACAGACCTTGTCTATCAGCGCCTCGATCCGCGCATCCGCTACGCCACATGAAACGCTGGCCGCAGATTGTTTTGCTGTTCTGGATAGCCGCTGCCCTGGCCGCGCCTGTGCTGGCGTTGCAGCCCAATACTATCGACCTTGGCCGCATCCTCGCTACGCCCGATATGCACGCCTGGCTGGGCAACGACGACCTCGGGCGCGATGTGCTGGCGCGCCTGCTGGAGGGTGCGCAGATCGCGCTCAGCGTGGCGCTGATCGTCA
>JADGRN010000135.1 GCA_017880825.1 Methylophilaceae bacterium
ATGCGGCGCAAAATGGGCATGCTGTTTCAGTTTGGCGCTCTGTTCACCGATTTGTCAGTGTTCGATAATGTGGCTTTCCCCATGCGCGAGCACACCGATTTGCCGGAATCGATGATTCGCGACTTGGTGATGATGAAATTGAATGCAGTTGGTCTGCGCGGAGCGCACAGCCTGATGCCAACCGAGCTTTCTGGTGGCATGTCGCGACGGGTAGCTTTGGCGCGAGCCGTAGCGCTTGATCCCGCACTCATAATGTATGACGAACCGTTTGGCGGGCTGGACCCTATTGCCATGGGCGTGATTGTCAATTTGATTCGCAGCCTGAACGATGCGCTGGGGGCCACGTCTATCGTGGTGACACACGATGTGCATGAGACTTTCTCTTTTGTCGATTATGTGTATTTTGTATCCGAGGGAGTCGTGGTAGCAGAAGGCACTCCTGAACAGCTGAGTAAATCTGATATGCCGTTTGTGCACCAGTTTGTGCATGGCGAGGCTGATGGACCAGTACCATTCCACTATCCTGCGCCGGACTATAAGCTCGACATGCTGCGAGGTCATGATGCTTAAACGGCTGACCAAGCTATTGCAGGGCATCGGTAGTCGAATGTTAGAGCGCATGTGGCGACTGGGTGCCGCTGCACGTTTCTTTTTTTATACGATGGTGTATTCGGGCGAGAGCCTGCGACGTCCGCAGCTTATCGTGCGCGAAGTGTATTTTACCGGCGTCATGTCACTCATTATTATTTTGGTGTCGGCATTTTTTGTCGGCATGGTGTTGGCTTTGCAGGGTTACAACACCTTGCAAAAATACGGTTCATCCGATGCAATCGGCGTGCTGGTAGCACTCTCTCTGGTGCGAGAGCTGGGGCCGGTAGTTACCGCCCTGTTATTTGCTGGCCGTGCCGGTACAGCGATTACCGCTGAAATTGGCTTGATGAAAGCGACTGAGCAGCTATCGGCCATGGAGATGATGGCAGTCAGCCCGATTGCCCGCGTAGTTGCGCCGCGTTTTTGGGCTGGGGTGATTTCCATGCCAATCCTGGCGACCTTGTTCTCCATGACGGGCATCCTGGGCGGCTATATGGTTGCTGTACCACTGATAGGCGTGGACGATGGAGCATTCTGGTCGCAAATGCAGGCCAACGTGGATTTCAAGGAGGACATCGTCAACGGCTTCATCAAAAGCTGCGTTTTCGGCGTAGCCTGTACCTTGATTGCCTTGTTTGAAGGCTATGACGCGCCGCCGACTGCGGAAGGCGTGAGCCGCGCTACGACGCGCACGGTAGTGATTTCCTCGCTGGCAGTGCTGGGGCTGGACTTTGTGCTGACTTCGTTCATGTTAAGCCCATAACACCGGGCGCAAAAGTACGGGAGAAAAAATGGAACGGACAACAATAGATTTATGGGTGGGGATTTTTGCGGCGGCAGGTTTGGCAGCCATGATGGGCTTGGCCATGAAGGTGGGTAATCTGACTACCTCCGGCATAGGTGAAACTTATGCCGTGACCGCTGCCTTTGAGAACATCGGTGGGCTCAAGGCACGCGCACCGGTGAAAAGTGCGGGAGTGGTGGTCGGCCGCGTGGATGGCATCCGGTTTGATACCAAGACTTATGAAGCCATCGTTACCATCAAGATCGACAAGCGTTATGAATTTCCCAAGGACACTTTCGCCAGCATCTACACTTCCGGTTTGCTGGGCGAGCAGTATGTCGGACTGGACGCGGGCGGGGATACTGTGGCATTAAAAAATAATGATAAAATCGCGCACACTCAGGATGCGGTGGTCTTAGAGAAGATGATTAGTCAATTCTTATACAACAAAGCCTCCGAGACAGGCGATACGAAGTCCGGCGATAAAAAACAGGTGGGAGAAAAATGAAAAGCTTTACGCAATTCTTGTTAGGTTTAACCATGATGGGGCTGGCTGCTAGCAGCGTGGCTGAGATAACGCCGCCTGATGTGCTGGTTAAGCATACTGCAGAAGAAGTTCTTGAGATTGTGAAGAAGGATAAAGACATCCAGGCGGGCGACCAGAAGAAAATTTTTGCATTGGCCGAAGAAAAAATTCTGCCGCATTTCGATTTTGAACGTATTTCGCAGTTGGTGCTGGGCAGGTATTGGACGCGCGCAAGTAAAGATCAGAAAGAGGCATTTGAACGTGAATTTCGCAGCCTGATGTTGCGCACCTATGCGACTGCATTGTCCAAGTATCGCAATCAGATAATTGAATACAAGCCGTTGCGCATGCAGCCGGGTGATAGCAAAGCCGTTGTTAAAACGCAGATATTACAACCAGGTGGCCAGCCTATCGGCATTGACTACACCCTGGAGAAAATGGCTGAGGGCTGGAAGGTTACCGATCTCGTAATCGAAGACGTGAGCCTGGTCACTAATTACCGTAGCCAGTTTTCCAACGAAGTTCGCCAGTCGGGCCTGGATGGCCTGATTCAGAAGCTGGCCGAAAAAAATAAGGGCGCTGGCACAGACAGGAAGCAGGGATAATTTGGCTCAGATCACACAGGATGGCAGCCGCTGGCTGGTTAGCGGTGCCATGACAGTGGCACAAATGAACGCTTTGCTGGCCGAAAGCGCTGCTCTGGCTGCTACTGACCAAGTCGAGATTGACTTGAAAGCAGTATCGGACGTTGATACTACGGCCATCAGCCTGCTGTTTGAATGGCTGCGTCAGGCGCATACGCGTAAGTCCAAAGTGGTGTTTTCAAACCTGCCGCAGAATCTTACCAGTCTGGCGACACTCTACGGCGTCCTCGAACTCATACCTCAATCTACTCATTGAGCTTGGGCTGACGGCACCCGGCGTGCTAACTCCCTGGCAAAGCACTTTTAGATGACTCCCGCAATCAAGATTGAGCAGATTCACAAGCATTTCGGCACTTTACATGCGCTGAAAGGCATAGACTTGACCATTGAGCAGGGCGAATTTTTTGCCCTGTTAGGACCTAACGGCGCCGGCAAATCGACGTTGATCAACCTGCTGGCAGGGCTGTTGCGTCCAAGTAGCGGTAAGCTCTCAGTGATGGGCTTTGATGTGGTTCAGCAGTATCGTCAGGCGCGTCATGCATTGGGTGTGGTGCCGCAGGAGTTGGTGTTCGACCCCTTCTTTAATGTGCGCGAAATGCTGCGGTTTCAGGCTGGTTATTTTGGTCGTGGCACAGAAAATGATCCATGGATTGATGAAGTGATCGAAGCGCTGGGATTAGCCGATAAAGCAACTACCAATATGCGGCGTTTATCCGGCGGCATGAAGCGCCGTGCACTGATTGCGCAGGCCTTGGCACACAAGCCGCCGGTTCTGGTGCTGGATGAACCTACGGCCGGGGTAGATGTTGAGTTGCGCCAGATATTGTGGGAATTCATCAAGCGCCTCAATCGTGAAGGCCACACCATTATTCTTACCACGCATTATCTGGAAGAAGCTGAGACCTTGTGTTCACGCGTGGCCATGATGAAGCAAGGCGAGATTGTCGTGCTGGATAGCACGGCTAATTTGCTCAATCATTTTCCCGGCAAGAATTTGCGCCTCAAGCTTGGCTCAGCTTTGCCGCAGAGCTTGAGTGCGATGTTGCGCAACGAGGAGAACGGTGAATACATGCTGGCGCTGAGCGAAGTCACGCAGGTTGAATACGTGTTGGCAGAATTGCGCAGCGCGAATGTCGTAGTAGAGGATATGCAACTGATAGAAGCCGATTTGGAAGATGTTTTTGTTGAGTTGGTGGGGCGTAAATGAATTTGATCAGCAACTCTATGCGCGGTCCCTGGACACTGTTCAAAAAAGAGCTGTTACGCTTTTGGCGCGTGAGTTTTCAGACCGTAGCAGCTCCGGTGATGACTGCGCTGCTGTATCTGCTGGTGTTTTCGCATGTACTGGAATCACGGGTGCAGGTGCATGGCGTGAATTACACTTCTTTTTTGATACCCGGCCTGATTATGATGTCGGTATTGCAAAACGCTTTTGCCAATAGCTCATCCAGCCTGATTCAATCCAAGGTGATGGGCAATATCATTTTTGTGTTACTGACGCCTATCTCCTATCTGGAGTTCTTTCTGGCATTCCTCGCCTCCTCCATTGTGCGGGGCTTGGTGGTGGGTCTGGGCATTTATCTGGTGGCAATCATTTTTATTGATCTGCCGATGGTTCATCCCTGGCTGATTTTGGCATTTGCCGTGCTGGGTAGCGCACTGCTAGGGGCGTTTGGCATTATTGCCGGCATCTGGGCGGACAAATTCGACCAGATGGCAGCGTTCCAGAACTTCATTATCATGCCGCTGTCTTTTTTATCCGGCGTGTTTTATTCGATCCACTCGTTGCCGCCGTTTTGGCAGGCAGTGTCGCAGCTCAACCCGTTCTTTTACATGATAGATGGTTTCCGCTACGGATTTTTGGGCGTAGGTGACATCTCGCCAGCGATTAGCCTTAGCGTTGTCGGTGCCAGCTTTTTTGGCCTATCATTGATAACACTACGGATGCTGAAAACCGGCTACAAGCTGCGAGGGTGAATATGCCAAGGTTGATATGTTAAGTGCGGAAGAATTAAAGGGCTACATCATGCAAGGCCTGGCCTGCAATTATGTAGCAGTGCTGGGTAATGACGGCCAGCATTTTGAGGCTGTCATCGTCAGCCCGCAATTTGCTGGTAAAAATATGGTGCAGCAGCATCAATTGGTCTACCAGGCGCTGGGCGACCGCATGCGCGAGGAAATCCACGCGCTGTCGATGCGTACCTTTACGCCAGAGGCTTGGG
>JADGRN010000136.1 GCA_017880825.1 Methylophilaceae bacterium
AGCGCAAACGCCGTTGCTCAATGCCATCTGCACCGATGAAATCAAAAAATTTACCGGCCGCACTGAATTCCAGCGTGGCGTGCTATTCGTGGGTAGCGACCGATTATGGAAAGTCACTCCCATTGGCAATCAGGGTTCGGGGGTGTTGCGCTCCATGTCTGAAGCCAACTGCTTTATTGTGCTCGATGAAAACACCGGCAACGTTGCCTCTGGTAGCACGGTACAAGTGCAGGTGCTGGAAGGGATTGTTTAGTAAGACTGGGGGTGTGAACCAAGCTGTCTTTTGAAAGTCACAATATTGAACGGTACTATGGAGACTAAAATAATGCGTCAGACAAAATTCATGGCCTGTGGCTTACTAGCCGCTGGCGTACTGCTGGCCTACAGTGGCGGTGCTTGGGCGGAGGCTTCGGACAAGGTATGGCCGTTGGTGAAAGAAGCCTTTTTCGCCGGAAAAACCATAGAAGAATCTCCGCTGATCAGACTGGAAGGTCCAAGACGCGCAGAGAGCGGCGCGCAGGTACCAATCACGTTGACGGTTGATAAATCTTTAAGTGATGCCGACGCCATCAAAAAGATTTACATCATTGTTGATGCCAACCCGATTCCCCTGGCTGCCACCTACTATTTCACCGCTGCCACTGGTAAACCCCAGCTCTCTACGCGCATCCGCATGGAAACTGACTCCTACATCCACGCTATCGGTGAAACTGCCGATGGTAAGCTTTACATGACGGCAATAGCGATTCGTGCTGCCGGCGGGTGCGGTGGCACAGTAGACGGCAATGACGCTGAGATTCGGGCCGTCGCTGGTAAAATTAAAATGAACGTTGAATCGCCAGTTAAATTTGGCGATGCAACGGCTGCCACATTCATCATCAGACATCCAATGCGCACTGGGCTGCAACGCGACCTTGTCTCACAGGGTTATGTGCCTGCCTTTTATATACAAAAAGCGGTTTTTACCTATAACAACAAACCTGTCATGAACGTGGATTTTGGCGTAGGAACCAGTGAAGACCCTTATCTACGCTTCAATTTTGTACCGGAAGGGCCAGGCGCTCTGGAAGTGAAGGCTGATGACAATGAAGGGAAGTCGTTTACCAAGCAGCTTGAAGTAAATGGCTAAGCACGACTCCCTATAAATTGAAACGGGACATGCTTATTGGCGTGTCCCGTTTTTACTGGCGTCGCAACAGTATCAAGAATTACCCGTGTAACGTCATGCGCTTCAAGGTTTCATCTTTATCAATGAACTTATGCTTTAGTGCGCCCAGTACATGCACAACAATCACCACCAGCAGAACAATGCCGATCAACTCATGCACTTCAACCAGCTTTTCACGTAGCGGATTGTTATCCATGCCCGGAATTAGTTTCAGCCCGAACCACCTGACGCCATACTTGCTGTAACTCGCCATAATCAAACCACTGACCGGCAAAGCCAGCATCAGCAAATACAGTATTTTGTGCGACCAAGCTGCCAACTTTTTCTCCCACGCCTTCAAACTAGCCAGCAAAGCTGGCGGCTCATGCGTCAAGCGCCAGTAGACACGAAACGCAATCAAGGCCAGCAAGGTCACCCCTATGGACTTATGCAAGTTGAAGTAAAAGCTTCTTATCGAAGCAGGCTCTGCCTGTTGAAAGCTGAAAATGCCTAAATCAAACAAATCGATTGATACAATCTTCGGTGAATCTTTTGGTAAATCGGTCATATACCAACCAAGCACGAACATGCCGAGCAAGGCAAAACCTATCAACCAGTGAAGCACAATGGCAGTTTTAGTGTAGCGCGACGCAGTCATATTCACTCCCTCTTCAATTTTTTACTGGATTCGTTTAATGAATAAACACGCCCCATGGAGTATCGCCTACGGTGATCTCTTTCATCACCTGATCGGGTGCAGTGTCGACCACCGAGACCGAATTGGATTTACCATTGGCAACATAAAGCTTTTTACCATCCGGCGTTAGCGCCATATTCCATGGGCGTTTGCCCACTTTGACAGTCGCTGTGACCTTATTGCTGGCCGTATCAATGACAGACAAAGTACCGTCGCCGCCATTGGAAATATACACTTTTTTGCCACTTGGGTGCACCAGCACGCCATTAGAACGCAAACCGACCGTAACGGTACCTATCACTTCATGTTTGCTGGTATCAAATATTGAAACCGTGTTGGCCAACTCACTGGCGACATAGGCGCGAGAACTATCGGGCAGGAAACCAATGCCACGTGGGCGAGCGCCAACTTCCACCAGCTTGATTGAAACGCGTTTTGCCATGTCCACCACGTCTACATATTTGGACTCTTCGGCACTCACGTACATCCACTTGCCATCCGGGCTAAATTCAGCATGCTCAGGGTTGGTGCCCTGCATTTTGACTTTGTAAGAAACCTTGTGCGTGGCTGTATCAATGATTGAAACGCTGTTGTCTTCCTCATTGGCAGCGGCTATCCATTTGCCGTCGGCAGAAATACTGACCCCTTCAGGAGAGGCTTCCAGCTTGATCGTATCGCTTACTGCCTTGGTCTCAAGATTGATCACCACCAAGGCGTTGTGCGGCTGATCGCTGACGAAGATGTATTTGCCATCACTGCTGATTGCTGCGCCGCGGGGCTTCTGGCCAGCATTGAAAGTACCGACTACCTCATCTTTTTGAGTATCAATAACCGACACCGTGCCGGAATTTTGATTGGTGGAATAGGCAAAAGGCGCTGCCCAACCACAACTCGCCACCAGTAACGCGGCCGACGCTGCCAATACCTTGAAAAACAATTTCTGTTGCATAACGACTTCTCCAATCTACTTGTTAAAAACATTGCTTCTGCCAGATGCCGCTCCGTGGCCCAAGTTCATTTGTTATGCAACTTGATGAGTGATTACTCATCCAACCTAAGCTGGCATAATGCCGTGAACTGGTTACTCCGCAAAAAACATGCCGCAAAGGAATTGCTGCTTATGATTAAAACTCTGATTTCACTGTTTGCCTTGATACTTTTCGCAGGTTCAGCACTCGCCACGCCGCTTGCAATAGAGCAGGCTGGGCCTGGCATTTATGTGCACCACGGCGTACTTGAGGATCTTGCAGAAGGTTATCACGGTGATATCTGTAATGTGAGCTTTATCGTCGGTAGCAAAGGCATTGCCGTGATTGATACCGGTGGCAGTTTCAACACCGGACAGCAACTGCATGAGGCGATTCGTAAGATAAGTCCGCTGCCTATATTGTACGTGATCAACACGCACGTGCACCCTGATCACATCTTTGGTAATGCGGCATTTGTGCAGGACAAGCCAGCTTTCGTCGGCCATGCCAGACTGGCAGATGCCATGGAACGGCACCGTGAAACTTATATGCGCATCAACCAGACCTGGCTGGGTGATGGCTTTGCTGGCAGTGAGATAATTAAGCCCACGCAAGTGGTCCAGGACAGCCTGGAACTGGATCTGGGTGACCGCAAGCTGCAATTAACGGCTTACCCGGCCGCACACACCAACACCGATGTGACCGTGCTTGATAGCAAAACCTCGACTCTGTGGACTGGCGACTTATTGTTCGTGGAGCGTACGCCTTCCATTGATGGTGATATTAAAGGCTGGATAGACGTCATCAGCAAGCTCAAAACAGTGCCTGCGATGCAGGCAGTTCCAGGCCACGGGCCGGTGGTCAAGGCGTGGCAGACCGCACTGGATAATGAGCAACGTTATCTAAGCATACTGCTCAATGATATTCGCGCCAGCATCAAGAAGGGCGAAGTGATGGAAAGCGCCATGGGTACGGCAGCAGCTTCCGAAAAAGATAAGTGGGCACTATTCAGCATCATCAACCGGCGCAACGTGAATACTGTTTACCCAGCGTTAGAGTGGGAGTAAACGCAGTATTTCAGCTATCGCTGGTTGAATACAACCACCAACTTTTCCTTACCTGCCTTGTGAACAAGCGCCAGAGCCCACGCGATTCAGGCACGGCGCTTGCTGTATAATTGCAAACCTTTTAACAATTCGCATACTTTTAGCTGCAAGCCAACTCAGTAACCATTACTTCCGTGGCAACCATTTTCCCTCGTTCTGATTTTCGCGATCATAGCTTTGCTTGGGCTTTGGTATTTTCGCTGGTTATGCATGTGCTAATAATGACACGTTTGCCTGGCTTTCATTTACATCAGATAGTAAAGCCGGTGACGCTGGATGTTGCTATCTTGCCTCCCCCTCCTGCGCCGCCACCCAATCCGGAGTCTGTACCGCACCCAGAACCTGTCAAGCCACAGCCCGTACTAAACCCGCAACCGTCACCCAAGCCTCGCCCGATAGAATTACCTAAAGAGCGAAGCGAACTGCAGCCCGTCGCCAGCAAACCAGAACCTAGTCCTGAACCACCGCCTCCTGCCGTCATTAGTGTTGCGCCGAAAGTCGAAGAGACCCCCCCGGCCTTCACCGCACCTCAGCCCGAACCAGTCAAACCCATAGGCCCAACGCCACAAGCTATTGATAATGACCGTGATCTCTATGGCAGCTTGTTGACGCGTGAAATCGCCAAACACAAGCAATATCCCAAAATCGCACAAATGCGCGGTTGGCAGGGCGCTGTGACGGTGGAGCTGCAAATTGATAACAATGGCAATTTGGTGACCAGCAGTATCAACAAATCCAGTGGCTTTGAGGCGCTCGATAAACAAGCATTGGAAATGGTGAAAAAAGCGTCCCCATTACCCTTGCCGCCTGAATCTCTGCGCAAAAG
>JADGRN010000023.1 GCA_017880825.1 Methylophilaceae bacterium
CGGCACGACATCGGCGCCATGCAACGCTACCAAGGCGTGAACGGGGCGCACGAAATTGACGCTGCTCCAGCCATCAGCCAATTGGTAGGTCATCACCTTGGGGATAGGCAGCTTGGCTAGCGTTTCTTCCAGCGCTTTTTGCAAGCCATCGGCCAGGGTTGCGCCGGGGGAGATGGCATCCAAAAACAGCACATCGGTTTTGCCGTCATGCTCTCGCTTGAGTTGCGGCACCACGCTGGCGTCTGCGCCCAAGGCGGTCAGCTTTTTGATGAGGGCGGGTGTGGCTTGGCCATTGGCATCCAGCCCCACTGCGACCGGCATGAGTTTTTGCGAAACTGGCTTGTCGGCCGCTTTATCAGCAACCTGTGTGATGTGTGCTGCCAGACGTCGAGGCGTGGCGTAAGGCGTAATGCTTGCGTCAGCCGCAGCCAGGCCCTGTGCCTTAAGGCTATCGGCTAATAGGCTGGCAAAGGCTTCGCCCAGTTTTTTCAATGCTTTTGGTGGTAGTTCCTCGACGAACAGTTCGACAAGCAGATTTTTATTGCTCATGCTCAAGCTGCCTTCTTGTTGTTGATTTGTGCGAGCACTTGCCCTGCAAGTTCAGGGTTTGCCATCGGGAAGCCAAGTCTGGCGCGACTTTCCAGGTAGCTTTGCGCCACGGCGCGCGCCAGGTTGCGGATGCGGCCGATGTAACCAGCGCGTTCGGTGACGCTGATGGCGCCGCGCGCATCCAGCAGGTTGAAGGTGTGGGCGGCTTTGAGCACTTGTTCGTAAGCTGGTAGCGCGAGCTGGTTTTGCATCAGGTGCTGCGCTTCTTTTTCATGGCTGGAGAAAGCGCCAAGCAGGAACTCGACATCGCTGTGCTCGAAGTTGTAGGCGGATTGCTCTTTTTCGTTTTGCAGGTAAACATCGCGATAAGTCAGGCCTTCAGTCCAAGTCAGGTCAAACACATTTTCCACGCCTTGCAGATACATGGCGAGGCGTTCCAGGCCGTAGGTGATTTCACCCGTAATCGGCTTGCAGTCGATGCCGCCAACTTGCTGGAAATAGGTGAACTGCGTGACTTCCATGCCGTTGAGCCAGACTTCCCAGCCCAAGCCCCACGCGCCCAGGGTCGGGTTTTCCCAGTCGTCCTCGACAAAACGGATGTCATTTTTCTTGAGGTCGAAGCCCAGTGCTTCAAGCGAGCCGAGATACAGTTCCAGGATATCGGCAGGTGCCGGTTTCAGCACGACCTGGTATTGGTAGTAATGCTGCAAGCGGTTGGGGTTTTCGCCGTAGCGGCCATCCTTGGGGCGGCGGCTGGGCTGCACGTAAGCGGCTTTCCACGGCTCCGGGCCTAACGAGCGCAGAAAAGTGGCGGTATGCGAAGTGCCGGCGCCGACTTCCATGTCGTAGGGTTGCAGCAGGGCGCAGCCTTGCTTATCCCAATATTGCTGGAGAGTTAAAATAATCTGCTGAAACGTGAGCATGAGTTTGGCTTAGTGGCTTGCAAAAGGGCTTGATTTTACTTCTTTTTACGCCCCCACAAAAGGGTAACCGCAAGCACGCAAAATATAATGACCGGCCAGTTGCCCCAGCTTACATAAGGCGTAGTGCCGGTGTAGCCCTGGGCCTCGCCTTTGAGAATGATGGTGGCGAAATGCGGCGCATGCGCCAGCATATTGCCGTGGGGGTCGATAATCGCCGTAGCGCCGGTGTTGGTGGCGCGCAGCATCATGCGGCCGGTTTCCAGCGCACGCGTTTGCGAGATCTGCAAATGCTGGTCGGCAGCCAGTGATTTGCCATACCAGGCGTCGTTGCTGGCATTGACCAGCAGGGTGGCTTGCGGCAACTGGCGGATGATTTCTTCGCCAAATACATCCTCGTAGCAAATATTGACGGCCACCTGCTGGCCAGCGATTTGCAGCGGCTTTTGATCCAGACCGCCGCGCGCCAGGTCGGTGAGCGGGATATTGAGCCAGTCGCGGTAAATCCAGCCAAAAATGCCTTTGAGCGGTATGAATTCGCCAAACGGCACCAGATGCGATTTACGATAGGTTTGCGTAGGGGCGCTGCCATAGCTCAGCATGCTGTTGTAGTACTGTTCGTTTTCCAGTTCCACAGCGCCGACCAGCAGATCGCCAAGGTTTTGTTGGGCCAATGTCTTTAGCTGATTGAGATAGTCTGCGGGTACTTCTTTGGTCAGCATGGGCAAGGCGGTTTCCGGCAGCACGGTGAGCTGCGCGTTGCTCTGGCGTGCGAGCTGCAAGTAGCTGTCCAATGTACGCTGCGCTACCTCTGGCTGCCACTTCATGTCTTGCGCGATATTGCCTTGTAGCAAAGCAACCGAGAAAGGTGCGCCGACTGGTTTAGTCCACTCAATGAGCTTGAGCAGGCTGCCAGCAACCCATAATGTGATGAGCGCCAGCAGCACTTTGCGCCGCATCGACTTTTTTACCAGCAAGGTAAGCAGGCTGGCTGCAAGCGCTGTAACCAGAGACACGCCATAAACGCCGAATACCGGCGCAACCCCTGCCAGCGGGCTGTAAGGCACCTGTGAATAGCCCAAGATCAGCCAGGGGAAGCCGGTAAATATCCAGTTGCGTACCCATTCGAATAACACCCACAGCATGGGCGCGCCGATCGCCGGGGCAGCTATCTGCTTGCTTAACCAGCCCGCTCCGGCTGCAGATAAAGAAAGAAATGCGCATAGGGCCAGCGTGGAAAAAGCCGCCATAAGTAATGGCATACCGCCAAAATCATGCAGGCTGATGTAAATCCAGGGGATTCCGGCACCCAAAAGCCCCAGGCCAAAAGCGTAGCCCAGCCATGCTGCCTGTTTTGCACTTTCGCATTTGCTCCAATAATGAAACAGCAGCGCGAGAGTGATGATGGGAATAGGGTAGAGGTAGAACGGGGCAAATCCTGCGACCGAAATAGCACCCAGTGCGACAGCAATCAATAGTGCCAGGCGTGAGTTTGGGAGTGGATAGCGCAAGGGAATTTCCTAGACGGGCAATTAAACTTTTTGCATTATAGCGATTGCGGGTAGGGCTATGTGTTTGTTAGCCCTATTTCGCCAGAATGGTTTGGCATGCGAGTATTGATTAATTATAAGGGGGCAGCATGCTTAAAGAATTCCGAGAGTTCGCCATGCGTGGCAATGTCATCGATATGGCGGTTGGTATCATTATCGGCGCGGCGTTTGGCGCGATTGTTAAATCATTGGTGGATGATGTCATTATGCCGCCGATGGGGTTGCTGCTGGGTAATGCGGATTTCAGCAATATGTTTATCGTGCTGAAAGAAGGCGCTAAGGCAGCGCCATATGCTTCTGTTGCGGCGGCAAAAGAGGCGGGTGCAGTGACCTTGAATTACGGTCTTTTAGTTAACGCCGTGGTGAGTTTTACCATCGTAGCTTTTGCCGTATTCCTTTTGATACGCACCATCAATCGCCTGCAGCATGAAAAAGCCCCTGCTGATCCCACCACTAAAGACTGCCCGCGTTGTTACACTACTATCCCGATTAAGGCCACGCGTTGCCCAAATTGCACCACAGATATTTAACACAATAGCTGGGGTTGAATATTTGAAATTGAAATAAAAAGGACGACATCGGCCGCCCTTTTTCCTGAGCATTAAACAGCCTACAAATCAGGTTCTCTGCTGGGTCTTGATTTGACGACTGTATCCGGCGTGTCTTCACCATCGTTATTCATGAAAACTACCGTGACAACTTTATCACCGACAAAATCAAGCTCTGTCGTTGGATAATAGGCGCCATCATCAGTTGTATTGACGAAGTGGTAGTGCCAGACCGAAGCTATCACTTCGTTAGAGTCATCGGTGATATCACTTTTTTTGCTGGGCTCACCAAACTGTTCAACTATGGCCGCTTTGTCATATGAATAGATGTTGTCGACAAAGGTGTGTTCGTCGGTGGGGATTTCTGCAGGCGCAGCAAGAGCCGGGCCGGCCAAAGCCAGCAAAGAAGCCAGGATTAGAGTTTTCATATTTAGCACCCCTAAAAATAGAGTATTCCTACTGTTTCAGTAGGATATTTTGCGCCTGTATTAGTTCCCTGCCATCTAAATCCAGTTTCGGCTAAATCCGTTATTCCTCGACTTGCTCTGCTTCCGGTAAGCGCTCCACCAGAAGCGAATGTAGGCGTCTGCTGTCAGCACGCAACACCACAAAACTCAAATTATCAAAAGTAATTTGCGTGCCGCGTTTTGGTAAATGCCCCAGCTTGCTGACGACTAGTCCACCAATTGTAGAGAATTCTTCATCACTGAAATTGGTGCCTAAAGCCTCGTTGAAATCGGCAATTTCCGTTAGCGCTTTGACCCGATAGCGGCCATTGCTGTCGCGGATGATGTTGTCTTCGGTTTCGTCGAAATCGTATTCGTCCTCGATGTCGCCGACGATTTGTTCCAGTACGTCTTCAATCGTCACCATGCCCGCTACGCCACCATATTCGTCGACCACGATAGCGATATGGTTGCGGTTGCTGCGGAATTCCTTGAGCAACACATTGAGGCGTTTGGCTTCAGGGATGAACACCGCCGGGCGCAGCATGTCACGCACATTGAAATCCTCACCGGCGTAATAGCGCAACAAATCCTTGGCCAACAGGATGCCGACGATGTCGTCCTTGTTTTCGTCGATCACCGGGAAGCGTGAGTGGGCAGTTTCGATCACGAAGGGAATGAACTTTTCCGGTGCATCGGTGATGTCGATGACGTCCATTTGTGAACGCGGTATCATCACATCGCGCACCTGCATCTCCGAAACCTGCAGCACGCCTTCTATCATGGCCAGCGCATCGGCATCCAGCAAGTTTTTTTCATAAGCAGAGTGCAACAGCTCAATGAGCTGCTCACGATCTTCCGGCTCGCGCAATAATAGCGTACTGAGGCGTTCCAGCCAGCGTGGTTTGTCGGTTTCAGCCATGTTGAGCGGCTTCCTTCTCGCTTAAATAGGGGTCAGGGTAGCCCAATTGCATGACAATTTCAGTCTCCAGTGTTTCCATCAATTCAGCTTGTGCCTCGATTTCATGGTCGTAGCCATGTAAATGTAATACGCCATGTACCGTCAGCTGGGCAAAGTGCGCCTCTGGCGTTTTGTTTTGTTCCTGTGCTTCACGCATCACCACAGGCGCGCAGAACACGATATCGCCTATCAAATGCGGTTCTTCACTCAAGCAAAAAGTCAGCACATTGGTGGCGTAGTCTTTGCCGCGATATTCACGGTTCAAGTCACGGGCTTCTGCTTCATCCACTATACGCAAAGCAATTTCAGCATCTATCCTGAGCGCGCTATTCGCCCATTTTCGGAACTGCTGTTTAGTCGGTAAGTCTTGGACTACGCTTGCATATTGCACTGCCAGTGAGAGCTTAGCCATCAGCTTTTGGAATTTTTGTGCTCAAGCTCCGGATGCGCTTGGTCATATTGTTCGTAGGCATTGATGATTTTTTGCACTAGCGGGTGCCGCACCACATCTTCAGACAAAAAATGCGTCATGGCAATGCCGCGCACGTCTTTCAGCACCTGTTTGGCTTCTACCAAGCCGCTTTTTTGGCCACGACCCAGGTCGGTCTGCGTGATGTCGCCGGTAATCACTGCTTTTGTGCCGAAACCAATGCGCGTCAAAAACATCTTCATCTGCTCCGGCGTGGTGTTCTGCGCCTCGTCCAGGATGATAAAACTTTGGTTCAGCGTGCGACCACGCATATACGCCAGCGGGGCAACTTCAATCGCACCGCGCTCGAACATTTTATTCACCGCATCAAAACCCGCCAGGTCATACAGCGCGTCGTACAGCGGGCGTAGATAGGGGTCAACCTTTTGCGCCAGATCGCCGGGCAAGAAACCCAGACTCTCACCGGCCTCGACTGCAGGACGCACCAGAACGATGCGTTTAACCAGATCGCGCGTTAATGCATCTACCGCGCTGGCAACCGCCAGATAGGTTTTCCCGGTACCGGCCGGGCCGATGCCGAAAGTGATGTCGAATTCCTGAATCTGCTGCAGATATTCCACCTGGCGCGGCGTGCGGCCATGCAGTTCCTTACGCCGCGTCATCAGTACCGGCATGGCGCCGCTAGTGATGGTTCCCGGATTAAGCTTGTCCAGCTCTACCAGCCCCAGCTGGATTTCTTCAAGGTCGATTGGGTTTTTGGCACGCGCATAGAAATTTTCCAGCAATTGCGCAGCTCGCTGCATATTTTGTTTTTCGCCTGATAGCTTAAAACGCGCACCACGACGCGCGATGCCCACATCCAGCGCATCCTCGATTTGCTTGAGGTTTTCGTCCAACGCGCCGCACAGGTTAGCCAGGCAGTTGTTGTCTTCGGGATTTAATGTGATTTCCAAAAATAGCTCTCTATGCAAGCTCGCCGCGCAGCGTATACGGCATAGCTTGAGTGATTTTTACCAATACGAATTGATTGATGAGGTTTTCGCTGCCAGCAAAATTAACAATACGGTTGTTATCAGCACGTCCAGCCAACTCCGCAGCGTCCTTGTGTGAACCACCCAATACCAGGACACGCTGGATTGTGCCTATCATAGATTCGCTGATGGCCTTGCCCTGAGTATCATTAAACTCTTGCAGGCGGGCTAAACGCGCGAGTTTAATCGGCTCCGGCGTATCGTCATTGAGGTAAGACGCCGGGGTGCCGGGACGCGGGCTGTAGACAAAACTGAAACTAAAATCAAAGCCAACGTCATCTACCAGTTTCATGGTGGATTCAAATTCCGCCTCGGTTTCACCGGGGAACCCGACAATGAAATCAGAAGTAATCGAAATATCCGGCCTGGCCTCGCGCAGCTTGCGGACGATGGATTTGTATTGCAGCGTGGTGTAGTTGCGTTTCATCGCCATCAGTACGCGGTCGGAGCCGGCCTGCACTGGCAAATGCAGATGCGAGACCAGCTTGGGGATGCGTGTGAAGCAGTCAATCAGCGCATGGCTCATCTCGTTAGGGTGCGAGGTGGTGAAGCGGATGCGTTCGATTTGCGGGATCTCGGCGATATATTCAATCAGCAGGGCTAAATCCGCAGTTTCGCCGTCCCTGGTTTCGCTGCGGTAGGCATTGACGTTCTGCCCCAGTAGCGTGATTTCTTTCACACCCTGATCAGCCAGTTGCAAGGCTTCGGTCAGGATATCCTCGAACGGCCGCGAGACTTCTTCACCACGGGTGTAAGGTACTACACAGAAGCTGCAGTATTTACTGCAGCCTTCCATGATGGAGAGAAACGCGGCGGCGCCTTCCACACTGGGTGGCGGCAAGTGATCGAATTTTTCGATTTCGGGGAAGCTGATGTCGACTTGCGACACACCGGTTCTGCGCTTGTTCTGGATCAGTGCCGGCAGGCGGTGCAAAGTTTGCGGGCCAAATACCACGTCCACATAAGGTGCGCGCGCCACGATGTTGGCGCCTTCCTGGCTTGCTACACAGCCGCCAACGCCAATGATCAAGTTGGGGTTTTTTTGTTTCATCGGGATAAAGCGCCCGAGGTGGCTGAATACTTTTTCCTGCGCTTTTTCACGCACAGAACAAGTATTCAGCAGGATGACGTCAGCCTCTTCGGGATTTCCTGTCGGTTCCATGCCATCCGTTGTGTATAGCAGATCGGCCATGCGCGATGAGTCATACTCGTTCATCTGGCAACCGAAGGTTTTGATGAAAACTTTTTTGGGTGTGCTCATTGCTCGGTAACTACCGGGTACAAAGAACAGCACAATAGGGAAAGATGCAAATTATCTTAATAAAACAGTAAGCTAAGTTCCAATTGTAGCTTAGCCCCAGCTAAAAGCCAATGACAGGGTAAAATGCCGTCATGGATGCATTACCAATTTTCTTGAAAATCAAAGGCCGCCGTTGCGTCGTCATCGGCGGCGGCGAAGTCGCTACGCGCAAGGTTGGCATGCTGCTCAAAGCTGGTGGGGAGATTGCTGTGATCTCCCCCGAACTTGATCACGAACTTGCTGAATTGCATGAAGCAGGAAAAATCAGTTTCCATCGGGGCACATTTAAGCCCGAACAATTGGACGGTGCTTGCCTGGTCGTCGCGGCGACTGACGACAAGGCAACCAACCGTGCCGTTTCCGAAGCTGCCCAGCGGCGCAACATCCCGGTCAATGTGGCAGACTCACCGGAGTTATGCAGCTTTACCATGCCGTCGATTGTCGACCGCTCACCGATAGTCATTGCCATTTCCAGCGGCGGCGTGGCACCCGTGCTGGCACGCCTGATTCGCGCCAAAATCGAAACCATGATTCCGGCGACGTACGGCCGTTTGGCGGCACTGGCTGCCGAGTTTCGCGCCCAGGTTAAACAACGGTTTGCTTCTGTGCAGGAACGCCGTATTTTCTGGGAAGAGGTGTTTCAAGGCCCCATTGCCGAGCGGGTACTGTCCGGCCAGGAAGCCGCTGCACATGAAGCCTTGCAGGATATCCTGGCAGGCAAGGCTGAAGTCACGCATCGCGGGGAGGTTTATCTGGTGGGCGGCGGCCCCGGCGATCCTGATCTGCTTACCTTTCGTGCCCTGCGACTCATGCAGCAGGCCGATGTTTGCGTCTACGACAAGCTGGTCAGCAAGGAAGTCATGGGACTGGTGCGGCGTGATGCGGAGCTGATTTATGTGGGCAAGGTGCGCGATCAGCATACCCTGCCACAAGAGGAAATCAACGAGTTGCTGGTGCGGCTGGCAAAACAAGGTAAACGCGTGCTGCGCCTGAAAGGCGGCGACCCGTTTATTTTTGGCCGTGGTGGAGAAGAAATTGGAACCCTGATGGAAAACGGTGTGCCTTTTCAGGTGGTGCCTGGCATTACGGCGGCCTGCGGCGTTTCCAGCTATGCCGGCATTCCTCTAACGCATAGAGATTTTGCCCATTCCTGTATTTTTACTACCGGCCATTTGAAAGATGGCACAGTAGATTTGGATTGGCCTGCATTAGTGCGACCCAAACAAACGGTGGTGATTTACATGGGACTGGTAGGGTTGGCTGAAATCTGCCGTCAACTGGTAGTGCATGGGTTGCCGGATAGCACGCCGGCTGCTGTGGTGCAGCAAGGCACTACGTCCAGGCAGCGCGTGGTAGTAGGCAATTTAGCGACATTGGCGAACTTGGTGGCGGACGCTGAAATGAAGCCGCCGTGCCTGACCATAGTGGGTGATGTGGTGAAACTGCGCGAAAAACTGGCCTGGTTCAGCCCGGACACCAGCCTGTGAGTGGCTCATAGCGCCAGCGTCAAGCGCACTTCCAACCCGCCTTGGGGCCGATTGATCAATTCAAGCTGGCCCTTGTGCAGGCGCGCAATGCGGTCGGCAATCGCCAAACCCAGTCCACTGCCGCCTTCATTGCCACGCGCCGTATTCATGCGCTCGAATGGGCGCAGCAAGCGTGCCATCTGCGCAACTGGAATACCCGGGCCATTATCCAGCACGCTTACCACCATGGAAGTGGCATTGAGGCTGGTTTGCACCTCCACCTTCCCACCACCGTAAGTAAATGCGTTGTCCAACAGATTGCCGAGCAGGCGTTGCATGGCGAGTGGCCTGAGCGCCACCAGATGGGTGGGCGATAGCTTCAACCGCACATGGCGTCCGATCCTGGCAAGGCGCTCCGACAGTGATTTCAATAGCTCGTTGAGGTCGACCATTTGTGTCGGTTCACCTTCCACCCCGCGTATGAAGTCGAGAAACTGGTGAATGATGTTATCCATGTCGGCAATGTCCTGCACCATGCCTGCTTTCAGACAATCAGCTTGCTGTTCAGGCAGCATCTCAACGGCTAACCGTAACCGGGCCAGTGGTGTGCGCAAGTCATGGGAGACGCCTGCCAGCAGCAAGGTACGCTCGGTATCCAGTCTGGCCAACGCTTCAGACATCTGGTTAAACGTGCGACTGACTTCGCGCAGTTCTTCAGCGCCTGATACGGGCAATTTTTGCGGTGTTTCTCCATGGCGTAATTTGTCTGCTGCTGCAGCCAGCAACCTCAAGGGCTGATTGATGCGGGCGGCAATCACATAACCGCCTACCAGCGATAGCAATGCCACCAACCCAACCCAACCCAGCCACTGCCAGGGGAAAGGGCGTTCGACCTGAATGCGCGGAATCACTACCCAGAAATCGTCCTGATCAATTGAAAAGCTCACCCATAAACCTGGCAAGCCGAGATGATTGACGGTAACCAGCGTATCTTCGCCTAACCTTTGGCGAATGATGGCCGCTATCAGACGGATATAAGTGTCCTTGGGTAGAGGCTCAACTTCTTCCATCAAATCCACCGCGTATACGCGTACGCCTTCACGCCCGGAAAAGTCAGAGAGCAGTGCGATGCGCCGATCTTCCGCCGCTGCCAACAACGCAGCACGCGTCAGGTTAACAATGCTGACCGCCTGAAATGCGGCAGCTGCAGCACGCGGTTCACGTTCAAAATAGTCAAAGATACGCAGTGCAGAAAACTGGCCAACCGCCAGCAGCAGAGCGACCAGCAGCATGATGCGAGCGAGTAGTGTGCGTGGCTGAAAACGCATTATTTCGATGCCTCACCATCCGGCACAAACACATAGCCAAAGCCCCATACGGTCTGAATAAAACGCGGATTTGCAGGGTCGTCTTCAATCAGCCTGCGTAAACGTGATACTTGCACGTCCACGCTGCGGTCATAAACTTCCAGATCGCGTCCTCGTGCCAGTTGCATCAGCTTGTCGCGCGACAATGGCTGGCGTGCGTGATCAACCAATACTTTGAGTAAGGCGAATTCTCCACTGGTAATGCTCACTAGTTCACCATTTTTGCTGAGACTGCGCGTCGACAGATCAAACATAAACTCACCAAAACTGATTTTCTCGCCAGACTCGACTGGAGCCCCCGGCACGACACTTTTCTGCCTCCTCAAAACGGCATTGACACGGGCTAATAATTCACGCGGATTGAATGGCTTGTGCAGGTAATCATCCGCCCCCATCTCCAGCCCGATAATACGGTCAACCTCATCACCTCGTGCGGTCAGCATGACAATCGGTATATTGCTACCAGCGGCACGCAACCTGCGGCATACGGCAAGTCCATCTTCATCCGGCATCATCAAGTCCAGTACCAGCAGGTCAACATGTTCTCGTGCCAGCCACTTATCCATGTCCTCACTGTTGGCCACCGCTTTTACCACAAAGCCTTGCTCGCTGAAATAACGTTGCATCAGTTCCCGCATGCGCTGATCATCGTCCACCATCAGAATTTTTTTGATGTTTTCTTGCATAGATGACATTCTGTGCGGATTGCTCAAGTATTGAAAGGGTTGCGTAGAAACCTTATGTTAATTAAGGCGTACTGTTACATTCAGTTACAAATTAATCAATTCGAGTCACATTCTGCTTACATCCATCCCGCATTGTTGCAATACTTGCCAAGCCAGCTTGACTCATCTCCTTGTTAGCATGCAAGCAGGGGTCCGTAGCCAGTTGCTACGGATCCCTTCCTGTTTTTGACAATTTAAAAAATGTCATCAAGCAGGGTTATAATAATTATTAAAATAAAACAGCAAGATAGTAGATATACTAAGCTTATGCTGCACTGTCTTAAGTTACCCACAGCAAACAAATGAAGGGCTGTTTAATGAAGCAATTATTGCTCTCGGCTTGGATTTGTATCACCTAAGCACATGATAGCTGTTCGAAACATATGTCTGAACAAGCGGCATGCCATGCTGGCACTCTACATGGCTCTTGGTTTGTCACAGCCATTATTTGCCGGTTCTCATGGCAATCAGCACGGAACTGACGATCCCCTTCCCCCAGTTACCGAAACAGACTCTCAAGAACCCGTACCACAAGCTTTAGAAGGAAATGTCAGCGCAGAAGAGCGCTTGCGTTTACGCAACGATCTCGAAACTTACTCTCGCTCGGAAGATCCCGACCACGATCGGATGGAGGCGCAACGTCGCGCCATGCGTGAGCACAGCAAGCAGCGTTTTCAAAGTGCTGACAAGGATAGCGATGGGTCTATTTCGCGTGAGGAAGCCTGGGAAAGTATGCCGCAACTTGCGCGCCATTTTGACCAGGTTGACACTAACAGTGATGGCATCATCACTGAGGACGAGATGGAGGCGGCGCAGGCTCGCATGTTAGAGCGTCAGCGCGCGGCCTCTGCCAAAAACGACGTGCAGGAACCCAAGCGCAAATCCAAAGATACAGCCAACCGTCGCCGCGCCCTTTAAGTAATCTGGTAGTTCATTCATGCATCAGCCATTAACTTGAGTTGATGCAACCGTTTCAGCACTTGCATACCTGCTTTTTTCCTAGTGGCATAGCATTGCCGCGATGGACCTGACAATACTGTATCCAATCGGATATAGTTCCTTAGTACCATGAATCTCGAATTTCAATTTGCTTCCGGCATCAGTCAGATTGTTCCACAGGAATGGGATGCGCTTACTGATGGGTCGCCGCTGCTAAGCCATGCATTTTTAAGCACCCTGGAACAAACCGGCTGTGTAGGCGAGGGCACTGGCTGGCAGCCTTTCCCTTTGCTGATACATAGAGATGGTTTGCTGGTGGGCGGGCTGCCGCTCTATCTGAAAAGCCATTCCTATGGTGAATATGTGTTTGACTGGGCTTGGGCCGACGCTTATCAGCGCAACAACCTGGCGTATTACCCCAAGATGCTGGCCGCCATTCCGTTCAGCCCGATTACCAGTGCGCGCCTGCTTAGCCATGACGCTCAGGTGCAAGCGGTAATGCTGCAAGTGTTGGAACAGCAGATGCAACAGCACCGGCTTTCTTCCGCACATGTGTTATTCCCCGACGATGCCTCGGCCGAAGTGCTCCGAAAAGCTGGCTGGATAGAACGCTCAGGCGTGCAATTTCGCTGGGAGAACGAAGATTACAAGGATTTTGAGGATTTCTTATCGCAGCTATCTCATGACAAGCGCAAAAAGATTCGGCAAGAGCGCCGCAAACTAAGTGAAGCCGGAGTCAGCTGCAAAAAACTGCAGGGGGCAGAAGTCACCGCAGAGCAATGGGATTTCTTTTATCGGTGTTACGCGAATACCTACCGCCAGCACCACTCCACGCCTTATCTTACACCGGAGTTTTTTCGGCTATTAGGCCAACGCATGCCTGACAATACCTTGCTGGTGATTGCCGAACAGGCCGGTGAACCGATTGCAGCAACGTTCAATTTGTATAGCGAAAGTATTTTGTATGGGCGCTACTGGGGCGCCACAAAATTTGTCTCCGGACTGCATTTTGAGCTTTGCTATTATCAGGCACAGGAATTTTGCATTGAACAG
>JADGRN010000137.1 GCA_017880825.1 Methylophilaceae bacterium
ATCGGTGTGCGCGGCGGCCCTGGTGAAACACAGCTTGAGCTTGACCGTCGTATGCTGCGAGTTCGTATCAAAGGCCTGCGTGAGAAACTGGCTAAGTTGAAACAGCAGCGTGGTATTCAACGCCGATCGCGCAAGCGTTCGCAGGTCATGTCAGTCTCGCTGGTAGGCTACACCAATGCGGGAAAATCCACTTTGTTCAATCGTCTTACCCAGTCTGGCGTGTACGTGGCTGACCAGCTATTTGCAACGCTGGATACCACCTCGCGCAAGCTGTTTATTCCCGAAGGCGGCCCGGTGGTGTTGTCTGATACTGTCGGCTTCATCAAACATCTGCCCCATGCCTTAGTGGAGGCTTTTGGCGCCACACTGGAAGAAGCGGTGCAGGCCGATTTGCTGCTGCATGTGGTCGATGTAGCGAGCACCAATCGGGACGAGCAGATTTTGCAGGTGAATCACGTGCTATCCGAGATTGGTGCGGATCAGGTGCATCAGGTGTTGGTGCTCAACCAGATAGATAGAACGGGTATGGAGCCCGGCCTCGAACGCGACGAATATGGTAGAATTTGCAAAATTCGTGTTTCGGCCAAGACTGGCGACGGGCTTCATTTTGTGCGTCAGGCATTGGCAGAACATCAGCGCCGATTGATTGAGCAAAGCGGCATTGAAAAAACCAGCTTTGAACAACCCAGTCAATCAAGTGCAGTCGCTTAGTACAAACATAACCAATAGTTTCGGGGTAATTCATGGCAAATGATCCCGGTTGGGGTAATCGAAATAACGGCGGGCCACCCGATTTGGATGAAGTGTTGCGCCAGTTTGGCCGCAAGCTGAATGGCTTGTTCGGTAGATCCAACAAAAGCGGGCCTTCAACACCAAGCCCTGACCACAAAGCACTTACCATATTGCCCATCATCGGCCTGATCGGGCTGATCTGGATAGCTACCGGCTTTTACATCGTTGACCAGGGTTCGCGCGGTGTTGTGCTGCGCTTCGGTAAGCATGTGGAAACCACGCTACCGGGGCCGCGCTGGCATATTCCTTATCCGATCGAAGGCGTCACCATCGTTAATATGCAACAGGTGCGCATTCTTGAGGTGGGCTATCGCTCAGTCGAAGGCGGTCAATCCCGTAGCAAGGAGCTACGCGAATCGCTGATGCTGACCGACGACGAAAACATTATCGATTTACAATTTGCCGTGCAATATAACCTCAAGAGCGTAGAGGATTTGTTGTTTAACAACCGTTCAGCAGAAGAATCGGTGCGCGGGGTTGCAGAAACCGCTATCCGTGAGATTGTCGGCAAGAGCAAGATGGACTTTGCCCTTTATGAAGGTCGTGAGGAAGTCGCCATCAGTGCGAAAAAGCTGATGCAGGATATACTGGATCGCTATCAAACCGGCATCAATATTGTCAGCGTAACCATGCAAAACGCGCAGCCGCCAGAGCAGGTCCAGGCAGCTTTCGATGATGCAGTCAAAGCCGGACAGGATCTGGAGCGGCAAAAGAATGAAGGCCAGGCCTACGCTAATGACGTCATTCCCAAGGCACGTGGTAATGCATCACGTTTGTTGGCAGAAGCAGAGGGCTACAAGTTGCGCGTATTGAACGAGGCGCAGGGTAATGCCAGCCGCTTCACGCAGGTGTTGACGCAATATGACCGTGCACCGGAAGTTACCCGTCAGCGGCTATATCTCGACGCACAAGAACAAATCATGTCCAGCGTGAGCAAGGTCGTGGTTGATCAGAAGGGCGGCAACAGTTTGCTGTATCTGCCTTTGGATAAGCTGCTGGCGGCTACCGGGGCTACAACCCCTGCCAACGCAGCAGCTTCGACTGCTGCTCCAACCACATTACCTGAAATTGATGCAAGTTCGCAGCGCTCGCGTGATGCTTTCCGCAGCCGTGATCGGGAGAACCGCCCTTGAAAAAGTTAGGAACTGTTTTACTGGGACTGATTGCAGTGTTGCTGTTGCTCAGCCTTTCAGCATTCACCGTGGATCAGCGTGAGTACGCGTTGGTGTTCCGCCTGGGTGAAATTGTCTCGGTCAAAAAAGAGCCAGGACTTTATTTCAAAGTGCCAATGGTGGATAACGTGCGTTTTTTTGACAGGCGCATTCTTACCTTGAACTGGGTTGAGCCTGATCGCTTTATCACTAGTGAAAAGAAAAATGTACTGGTCGACTCCTTCGTCAAATGGCGCATTATTGACCCTTCGAAATATTATGTATCGGTTAAAGGCGACGAAGCGCAGGCTGAGGCGCGTCTGTCGCAAACAGTAAATGACGGACTGCGTGCCGAATTCGGTAAGCGCACCATTCATGACGTGATTTCGGGTGAGCGCAGCCAGATTATGGAAATCCTGCGTCAGCGGGCAGACCGAGACTCGCGCCAGATGGGCATACAGGTGCTGGATGTGCGTCTGAAACGCGTAGATCTGCCACAAGAGGTCAGCGAATCGGTTTACCAGCGCATGGAAGCCGAGCGTAAGCGCGTTGCCAATGAATTACGCTCACAAGGTGCGGGAGCCGCAGAGAAAATACGGGCTGATGCCGACAAGCAGCGTGAAGTCATTATTGCTGAAGCTTACCGCGAAGCCCAGCGTACCAAAGGTGAAGGTGATGCCAAAGCCTCCGAAATCTACGCGGAAGCCTATGGTAAAAACCCTGAGTTCTACGCCTTTTATCGTAGCCTGGAAGCGTATCGCAACAGCTTCAGGAGCAAGAGTGATGTGATGGTGCTGGAGCCCAACTCTGAATTCTTTAAATATATGCGTGACGCTGGCGGCCACAAAAAATAAGACTGAAAGGCTAAGGCTTGAATACGACACTGCTAACGGCTTTTGGTCTTATGCTGGTGCTGGAAGGGTTGTTGCCGCTTCTGGCGCCTAGGGCTTGGCGCCAGACGTTCCAGCGTATGCTTGAGCTAAAAGACGGCCAGCTGCGTTTTGTCGGCCTTGTCTCAATGGCATGTGGGCTGCTGTTGATGTTCCTGAGTCGTTAAAATTAAAAAATCGTTTGAATATCAGACTTACTGACTATGCCTATGCGTAACTGGCTATTGCCCGAATACATCGAAGACGTGCTGCCAGCTGAGGCTGCACGTATTGAGCAGCTGCGTCGCCGCTTGTTGGACTTATTCCAAGTGAACGGCTACCAGTTGGTCATTCCGCCTTTGCTGGAATACCTCGAATCATTGATTACCGGGGTTGGTCACGATCTTGATCTGGCCACGTTCAAGGTGGTTGATCAGCTGACTGGCAGACTGATGGGCGTACGTGCAGATATCACGCCGCAAGCCGCACGTATTGATGCTCACATGCTCAATAATCAGGGGGTGACCAGGCTTTGCTATGCAGGCAGTGTGTTACGCACGCGCCCGGATGGCCTGGCGCAAACCCGCCAGCCATTGCAACTCGGCGCGGAGTTGTTTGGCCATGCCGGAGTCGAGAGCGATATCGAAATCCAGCGCCTGATGATACAGGCGCTGCAAGCTGTTGGCGTGCAGTCGCTGCTGATCGATTTCAGCCATGTTGGTATTTTTCGCAGTCTGGTGAGCCGCGCCAACATCAATAAAGTGTTGGAACATGAGCTATACGCTGGCTTGCAGAGCAAGGATCAATCGACGGTTGCGGCTTTAGCGAATGGCCTGGATGCATCTGTGCGTGAAGCGCTGACGGCGCTGACCGAATTGAATGGTGATGTGAAAATACTGGCCGAAGCCGAACGGCGTCTACCCCCGCATACAGAAATTAAGCAGGCTTTGCAGGATTTGCGCCAGGTCAGTGAAAAACTAAGTGACCTGGGCGTTGGTGTAGGGTTTGACCTGGCCGAATTGCGTGGTTATCACTATCACAGCGGTATGGTGTTTGCGGCTTATGCGCAAGGTTACGCTGGCCCGTTGGCACTCGGTGGTCGTTATGATGAAGTGGGCCTGGCTTTTGGCCGCGCGCGCCCAGCGACTGGTTTCAGCCTGGATTTGCGCGGTGTGGTGACTGCATTGCCGCCCGCGCAATTAGCCAAAGGCATACTAGCACCGTATCAAGATGACCATGCCTTGGCAGTCAAGGTGGCTGCGCTGCGTGAGGCTGGCGAGATTGTGGTGCAGGAATTACCTGGTCATGAGGCACATCTTGCCGAGCTGAATTGTGACCGCAAGCTAATAAAACAAGCAGCTGGCTGGGAAGTAGTAGCGGGCGCAGAACTTCAATCCAAGTAATTAGAATTTAAGCAGGCTGATAATGAATAAAAATGTGGTCGTAATCGGTACCCAGTGGGGAGATGAAGGCAAGGGCAAGATCGTGGACTGGCTCACTGATCACGCCCAAGGCGTGGTGCGCTTTCAAGGCGGACACAATGCAGGCCATACACTGGTTATCGGGAACAAAAAAACCGTATTGCACCTGATTCCTTCCGGGATTCTGCGCAAAAATGTCATTTGTTATATCGGCAATGGCGTTGTATTGTCGCCGCCCGCACTGCTTGTTGAATTGCGCATGCTGGAAGAGGCAGGCGTGGATGTGCGTTCACGTCTCAAGATCAGCGAAGCCTGCCCATTGATTTTGCCTTATCACGTCGCACTTGATCTGGCGCGTGAAACAGCCAAGGGCGCTGGCAAGATAGGTACTACCGGTCGCGGGATCGGTCCGGCTTATGAAGACAAAGTAGCGCGCCGCGCCATCCGCTTGCAGGATTTATTCTACCGCGAGCGCTT
>JADGRN010000138.1 GCA_017880825.1 Methylophilaceae bacterium
GTGCAACGCCGCGAGCGCCCATTTGCGATGCAACCCTTCGGGACAGCAGTTTTGCGGGCGGTCTGCGGTGTCAGACTTTTCGTTAAGGGAATGGCCATATGGGCGCGGACACGTTACTGGCGGAGCCAGCCGATTGCGGGGAGCGCCCAATTGAGCCGCAACCGGGGTCGCTACCAGTGGCGAGGCAGATTGCCTCACCACCGGAGCCTACTCCGTCCTATTGCGGCTCACTTCGAAGCCTTCCTTGCATCCCATCCCGCAAAGCCGCTGTCGCGGCCATGTGGGACTTAATCAGAGGCTCCTCATGTCCACCCTGGCCTGGATTTTGACCGCAAGCCTGTTCGGCGGCGTACTGAGCGTTTGCAGCGCCGCGTTCGTCGCGCTCAATGCGCGTACACACTGGGTGCCCATGCTCATCAGCTATGCCATAGGGGCCTTGCTGGGCGCGGCATTCCTGGAAATCCTGCCGGAAGCCTTTACCAAAGCGGAGAGCATGCAGCGCATGGCTGCCACGGTACTGTTTGGCATCATGTTGTTTTTCGTGCTGGAAAAGCTGGTGCTGTGGCGTCACTTTCATGGCGAAGAATACGAAGCGCATGCGGTTGAACATGAGCAGGGCCATACCCATGACAAAGACCATGATTATGGCCGTAGTGGCCTGATGATTATGGTCGGTGATACCTTCCATAATTTTGTTGACGGCATTTTGATAGCCGCCGCTTTCATGGCCGATTTCAAGCTGGGTGCGGTGACCGCATTGGCAATTATTGCGCACGAAATTCCGCAGGAAGTAGGCGATTTTCTGATCTTGCTGCATTCTGGCTACAGCAAACGCCAGGCGTTGATATTTAACCTGATTTCCAGTCTGGCTACGCTGATCGGCGGATTTCTGGCCTATTTTGCGCTACGCACGATGCAGGACTGGATCCCGTTTATTCTGGGGTTGGCCGCTGCCAGTATGATTTATGTGGCAGTGGCAGATTTGATACCCGGGCTGCACAAGCGTACCGAGTTAAAAGCGACGCTGCAGCAAGTAATTTTAATCGGGCTTGGTATCGGTTCCATCTGGCTCACCAAGCTCTTGCTTGGTGATGTTTAAAAGACTTTCCTTGGCGAGTTTCGTGCGCCGCCGCTGCGGTGTGCCGATGATCCAAATGAAAAGTGCGCAGGGCAGCAAGCCGTAGAATACAAAAGTCAGCACGCCTGCAGTGATATTGGCTTCTGTAGCTGCCATCAACACAGTAACGTATAGCCAGGCAATCGCAATGATGTACATTCAGGGTACTTTTCTAATATTCAAACTTTGTCGCAATACTTTGTTGCTCAATAAATAAAGGCAGTTGGATATTTCCAACTGCCTTTATTTATTTGCTTGCGTATATGGCCTATATCATCGCGTCTACTGAACCTGCAGCGGTTGTATTCATGCCGCCATCAACGTAGGTGATTTCACCGGTTACGCCGCTTGCGAGGTCACTGCACAGGAATGCTGAAACATTGCCTATCTCTTCAATGGTGACATTACGCCTGAGTGGAGCGTGTTTTTCGTTGAAATTCATCATTTTGTCAAAGCCTGCAATACCGGAGGCGGCCAGGGTTTTGATCGGGCCTGCTGACACCGCATTGACGCGGATGCCTTTAGGCCCAAGGCTTTGCGCCATATAGCGCACATTGGCTTCCAGACTTGCCTTGGCAAGGCCCATGACATTGTAATTGGGCATGGTACGTTCAGCACCGAGGTAACTCATCGTGAGCAGCGCGCCAGCGCGTCCTTGCATCATGGGCAGGCCTGCTTTGGCAAGTGCGGCAAAGCTGTAGGAGCTGACGTCATGCGCAATACGGAAGTATTCGCGTGTCACGGAGTCGAGATAATCGCCATCCAACGCTGCCCTGGGTACAAAGGCTACTGAGTGCACGATAATATCCAGTCCATCCCATTGCTTGCCCAGCGCAGCGAACATGCTGTCAATCTGGGCATCGTCGGATACATCGCAGGGCAACACAATCCTGGAATCAAAATCGGCTGCCAACTTAGTGACCCGTTCCTGAAATTTTTCCATTTGGTAAGTAAAAGCCAGTTCGGCACCCTGGCGCTTCATGGCTTGAGCAACGCCATATGCAATTGAGCGGTTACTGAGCAGGCCAACGATCAGCGCACGTTTTCCGGCAAGAAATCCCATGTGTATTCATCCTCTGCGATTTAGCTAATTTTAGTACGTTGCCACAACGTTATTGTTTAGTGGTTCTTGGGTCAAGGGCATCGCGTAGCCCTTCACCGAGAAGATTATAACCCAGGACTGTAATCAGGATGGCCATGCCCGGAAACAGCGAGAGCCACCAGGCAAACTGGATATACTCTTTACCGTCAGTCAGGATGTTGCCCCAGGAGGCTTGCGGTGCCTGCACGCCGAGGCCGAGAAAGCTCAAGCCAGATTCGACCAGCACTGCACTGGCAATGCCCAGCACCGAGCTGACGATAATCGGCGTCAGGCTGTTAGGCAACAAGTGCTTGAATATCAGCCGGGAATCTTGCGCGCCCAATGTTTGCGAAGCCATGACGAACTCACGTCCGCGCAGACTAAGAAACTCAGCACGCACCAACCGAGTGACACCCATCCACGAAGTGAGGCCGATGACAATCATGATGTTCCAAATGGATGGGGTCAAAAACGCAATCACCGCCAGAATCAGGAAGAAAGTCGGGATGGACAGCATGACATCTACCAGTCGCATAATGACTATATCCACCCAGCCGCGGTAAAAGCCCGAGATGGCGCCCAGGATAATGCCGATCACGGTGGCGATGCCGACCGCCACAAAGCCTACCAGCAGCGATATGCGGGCGCCGAACAGCATGCGCGAGAATACGTCGCGTCCCAAGCCATCTGTGCCCATCAAATGGATCGAGGAGGGTGCTAACAGGATAGCCTTAACGTCGATGGCTTCCGGGTCATGGGATGCGATGAGCGGAGCAAACAAAGCCAATAGCAGAATGCCTGCAATAATGACAAAGCCCCATAAAGAGAGTGGGTTCAACAAGACGCGTTTCATTGCACAACCCCACGGCGCACGCGCGGATCTGCCCAGGCGTAAGCCACATCGGCCAGCAGATTGCCGAGCAGGGTCAGCGCTGAGCCAATGGTCAGTATCCCCATGATCACCGGAAAATCACGCATCAATACAGCGTCATAAAACAGTTTGCCCATGCCGGGAATGGCAAATAGAGACTCGGCGATGACCGAACCGCCAATCAGGCCGGGAATGGACAAGCCCAGAATGGTAATCAACGGCAATAGCGCATTGCGCAAGGCATGGCGATACACCACGCTATTTTCAGGCAAACCTTTGGCGCGTGCAGTGGTGATGTAATCCTGATGCAGCACATCCAGCATGCCGTTGCGCACGTAAAGGGAAATGCCTGCAAGTCCGCTGAGGCCGGAGATAAATACCGGGATTGCCAGATGCTTTAACACATCCAGAATTTGCGCTGGCCAAGCCATTTTTTCAAAATCGATGCTATGCAGCCCGGAGATGGGTAGCCAATCGTGTACCACGCCGGTCCAGTACATCAGCATCAGCGCCAGCCAGAAGCCGGGAATGGCAAAGCCAATAAAAACAAAAATGGTAATGGCGCGGTCGGGCGGACGATTTTGGGTCAGGGCTGAAATCACACCCAGTGGTAACGCCACGACAATAATCAACACCAGACTTAGCACGTTGATCAACAGGGTAACCGGCAGCGCATCCTGGATCATGCCCTTGGTGATGTTGCCTTTTTCATCCTTGACCTGCCAGAACACCGGGCGCTGGTGCGTGGCAAACGATTTGCCGAAGTCCAGCGTTACCATGCGCTTCAGCCAAAGACCATATTGCACGATAACGGGCTCGTCCAAGTGATAAATCTGACGAAGTTTTTGCCGTGATTCTTCGCTGGCCTTGGGGTTGAAGCTGGCTTCGGTCGTGGTAATATCGCCTGGCGCCAGATGCATGATCAAGAATGAAACCAGACTGATACCGACCAGTAATGGCAGCATCCAGAACAAACGTTTGAGCAGGTATTTGGTCATGGGCTCTAATGTTACTGTGCGCTAATCTCGTTGCGTCTTAGTGGTTGTGGAATATACCACTCATAAGAATTATGGCCGATACCTGCAGGCGGAGCCGGGTTATCAATGCCTTTTACCCGTTTGTGGATGGCAGGCAAACCATAACCTGCGTAGAGATACACCACGGGGCTATCTTCCAGAAGGATTTGCGCAAATTCATGATAGATTTTCATGCGTTTTTCCGGATTAAGTTCTAAACGGCCTTGTTCCAGTAATCTATCTACCTTTGGGTTGCTGTAGCCGATAAAGTTGAATTGACCGGGTGCCTGCTGGGATGAGTGCCAGATGCTGAACTGATCTGGGTCCAGTGAGAGGCTCCAGCCCAGCACCACCACATCGAAATCGCCGGGCTTGATGAAACGGCCAAGAAAACTTGCCCACTCCAGAACACGGATTTTGGCATCTATGCCGATTTCTTTAAGGCGGCGCTGGATCAGCACTGCACTCATTTCGCGTTGTTTGTTCTGGTTGGTGAGTATCTCGAATGCCAATGGTTTGCCATTGCGATCCAGTATGCCATCGCCATCGTGATCCTCAGCCGTCCGGAGGGCGTCCGGTTCGTGGCGCGCACCCTTCGGGACCGCCTCATCCAGGCGGCCCGG
>JADGRN010000139.1 GCA_017880825.1 Methylophilaceae bacterium
TCCAACAATTTGCCAGCCAGCCTGCGATGACAATGGATGGTCATCGCATTGAAGTTGCCGCCAACATCGCCAGCGCCGACGAAGCGGCTGCAGCGATTGCTGCGGGGGCGGAAGGCATCGGCCTCTTCCGCACCGAAATGCTTTTTCTCGACCGCGAATCTGCGCCGGAGGAGAACGAACAATTTGAAATCTATTGCCGGACGCTGGCAGCCGCTGGCGGTCGTCCGGTAATCATCCGAACTTTGGATGTCGGCGGTGACAAGCCGCTGGAATATTTGAAGCTGCCGGCGGAGGAAAATCCCTTTCTCGGTTATCGCGCGGTGCGGATTTATGCCGAATTTGAGCCGCTTTTTCGCACGCAAATTCGTGCCTTGATCCGGGCTTCGGCGCAGGGAAATCTGAAAATAATGATCCCGATGATTGCGACCGTTGACGAAGCGCGCCGGGTAAAGACAATCGTCGCCGAGGAGCAGTCAAACTGTGCGGGCAACCAAATTCCATTTGATCAAGCAATGCACGTTGGAGCGATGATTGAAGTGCCGTCGGCGGCGTTGGCCGTGGACGCGCTTGGCCGCGAGGTGGATTTTTTCAGCATCGGCTCAAATGATTTACTCCAGTATTTCATGGCCGTGGATCGCAGCAACCCGCGCGTGGCAGAGCTTTACAATCCATTACAACCGGCATTTCTGCGACTTCTCAAGCAAATCGTGGATGCGGCACACGCGCAAAAAAAATGGACTGGCCTGTGCGGTGAAATGGGCGGGCAGCCGCAGTTTTTGCCCCTGCTGATCGGGCTTGGCTTGGACGAGATCAGCGTCGCCAGTCCCGTCATCGCCAACCTGAAAAGTGAATTCGCCACGTTGAACTCGTCCGATTGCCAGCAACTGCTCAATTCGGCATTGAATTGCGCCACGGCAAATGAAGTCGCGGTTTTGTTGGAAGAGTTTGCCAGCCAACATCGAGTTCCTTTGCTGGATGCGGATTTAATCATCGCGGACGCGGACGCCGTCACCAGAGAAGAAGCAATCAAACAGGCGGTCAGTCAACTTTATGTTCTCGGCCGCACCAAAAATCCACAGGCGGTGGAAGCAACCATCTGGCAGCGTGAGCAGGTGTATTCCACCGGCTTCGGTCACGGTTTTGCCATACCGCACTGCAAAACGAATGCCGTCCAGTCCAATTCGCTTGTGCTGGTAAAGCTGAGGACGCCGGTGGCCTGGCCATCTCTGGATAGTCAACCGGTGAGCGTGATGATTCTGCTGGCCATGCGTGAAACCAATAGCACGACTGAACACATGAAGGTTTTCGCCAAACTCGCCCGCCAGGTGATGAATGCAGAATTTCGCGCGCGGTTGCAATCGGAGTCAGACCCCAAAAAACTCTGCGCGTTTCTGCGGGAAAAACTGGACGTTGGACAAAAGTCTTAATTTTTCTTCGACGGGTTTGTGAACGCAAAGAGCATTCCAAATGAGAGATCGGCTCCGCCACATACCGGCATGGCCGCCGCAAACTTGTCCGGTTCACGCTGAAGAATATCCCAGGTGGCGAATCCACCCATGGAAAGCCCGGTGACATCCGCGCAGAATCTGCGCCCCTACCAACTCAGGGTGGAGTGGCAGAGGCCGGGCGAAAACGGTTTGTTGCATGGAAGACCCTGCCTTGGCCCATGCCCTGAAAGCAATCTCGGAAAAGAGCAATTGCGCGGCAGATGGTGCAAGCCGTCTGTGTTTTTATTGCCTTTAGAACACTGGTTTTTCAGGACATCTGCCTCGATTATGCCGAGGCTTTGCACAATGCTTTGTGCGCTAGACGGCGTGGGCATTTAGTGATACCTTAATTTGGGGTAGTGATCACAATTTCTACTGCGCGGTTATAGTTACACACAAAAAGTAAAAATGTATGATTTTTGCAACAGTGAGTGCTGGTGTCGTGAAGATTTGAGATTAACTTGAATTCAATGTTTGCAATTAACAAGTTATTGCACTAGATTCGAGCTAATTATAGAAAGTATTCATTGAACAACTCATCTCTCAAGATTAGGGGAAAAGTGGTGAATTTCAAGTATTTGGTCATCGTAGCTACTGTTGCCAGTGCATTGCTGGCCTACCAACCGGCATCGGCTCAGACTCTGCAAGAAGCAGTTGAGCAAACTATCAGAACCAACCCGGATGTGATGATCGACGTCAATCGCCGGCTTGAGACTGATCAGAATATCAAGCAGGCAAGAGGCGGTTACCTGCCCAAGGTGGATTTGGCTTTGGGCGCTGGCAGCGAATGGAGCGATAACATTACTACCCGCCCTGGTCACAGAACCCTTACCCGCACTGAATCCAGCCTGACCCTGACCCAGATGCTATACGATGGCGCCGGCACCTCCAGCGAAGTCGAACGTCACACTGCGCGCCAGGAGTCAGCCGCATATAAAGTGGCAGGCACCTCCGAACAAATCGGCCTGCGCGCGGTGGAAACCTATCTTGATGTGCTGCGCCGCCAGGAAGAACTGATCCTGATCCAGGAAAATCTTACAGCACATGAGCATTCTTATGATCAGATCAAGATACGCGCCGATAGCGGCGTTGGCCGCAAGGCCGACCTGGAACAGGTACAAGCCCGTCTGGCCTTGTCACAGGCGAACGTGTCGTCCGCAGAAGCCAATCTGCGCGAGTCCATGATCAACTTTCAGCGCGTAGTTGGTGACGTGCCAAGTAACCTTAGCAAGCCGGCCAGCCCTGAAGGCGTGCCGACGGATGCCGACGGAGCGGTTCAGACCGCTTGGGCAAATCACCCCATTCTGAAATCCGCCAAGGCTGATATCGAAGCCACCAAAGCGCAAACCCGCGCTGCCGAAGCCGCGCTGAAACCGCGTGTGGATCTGGAGCTGGGTACCGACTGGAACAACAAGGTAGATGGCGTTGATTACCATGACAATGACGCTTATGCCATGGTGCGCCTGCATTACAACCTTTACCATGGCGGTGCCGACCAGGCGCGCGTATCCGAAACCAAAATCCAGACGCTGGAAGCGACTGAAGTCATGAACCGCACCCAGCGCCAGATAGAAGAGAGTACACGGCTGTCATGGAATGCGTTGCAAACCGCCATAGATCGTCTGCCCAAGCTGAAAGAGCATGCCGATGCCTCCGAGCTTACCCGCGATGCCTATGCCAAGCAGTTCAACATTGGTCAGCGTACCTTGCTTGACTTGCTGGATTCCGAAAACGAACTTTACACTGCACGCAACGATTATGTGGATGCCCAGTATGTAGAGCTGTTTGCGCACTATCGCCTGTTGGCTGACATAGGCCGTCTTATCGAATCGTTGGGCGTGACACCGCGTGAGGAAGCAAAGCCGGGAGAAAATACCATAACTGCAGAGAATACGACGACAGCAGCGAGTCCCAGTGCGGCGAAGCAGGAAGAATTGCCAGCCATTGATCCTCAGCCTGAAGCTGTCGTCGAACCTTTGCCAGAAGGGCAACCAGTTCAATAGTCCGTGGTATGGTCTTGAAATAAGGAACTGGATAGCATTTAATCGGAAAAGGCAGGAGGCATACCTCCTGCCTTTTTTGTTGGGGGCTTGATGGGTGGATTGATCGGGTTCGATTATAGCTGGGGATTGCGGCCATGAAACCGTGGTGTGCAGTCTTGGGCTATGCCTGCGTGGTTCTGATGTTGGTGAGCAGCATCGCCATCGGCGATAGCTTCAAGGTCGTTCTGAGCGAGGCTCAACTGGCTGCAGCCGAGGCAAAATTCGGCAAGGAATCGCGCAAGCGCCTGACCGATTGGGTGGATCTGATTGCCAACAACAAACAGAAGCCGGAACAGGAGAAACTCACCCTGGCCAATGATTTTTTTAATCAATTACTGTTTGTCTCTGACCTTGATCATTGGGGTGTGCAAGATTACTGGGCCACCCCGTTTGAGATGATTTCTACCGGCGGTGGCGATTGCGAGGATTTTGCCATCGGCAAATACTTTACCTTGCTGGCACTGGGCGTCTCCAGCGATAAGCTGAAAATTACTTACGTCAAGGCGACCGGTCATGGCCTGCAAAATGCGGCACACATGGTGCTGGCCTATTATGCCAGCCCATCCGCGATGCCGGTGGTGCTCGACAACCTGAACCCGGAAATCAAACCCGCCGATCAGCGCCCCGACCTGATACCGGTTTACAGCTTCAACGGTGACGGTCTGTGGTTGGCAAAACAGCGCGGTGAAGGCAAAGCCGTTGCCGGGGGCAACAAGATTAAGCTGTGGAATGACATGATGGCTCGTATGAGCCTGGTATCTTAAAAAGGAAATTCGAAATGACGCTACTCCGGCAGTTAATTATTGTGATCGTGACGCTGTTTCTGCTGTTATTCATAGGCACGTTGTTGCTCAGCATCAGCAACACACGCGACTACCTGAACGAACAGCTGAGAACCATCACACAGGATACAGCGACTTCGCTGGGCTTGACCCTGACCCCGCCGATGAAAGAAAAGGATATGGCGGTAGTCGACCGTATGATCAGTGCGGTATCGGACAGCGGCTATTACCGGGAAGTGTCGGTGGTTGATGTCGAAGGCAAGCCGCTGGTTACCCGCAGCCAAAAGGTGAAGCTGGGCAATGTGCCGCAGTGGTTCGTGGACCGGGTACCGCTGGAAACGCCGGTCGGCGAGGCGCTTATCATGGCAGGCTGGCAGCAGGCG
>JADGRN010000140.1 GCA_017880825.1 Methylophilaceae bacterium
GTTGCCGAGGGCGTGATGCAAAGCCGTCGCGGCGACACTTTACTGTGTCTGCTGTCTGCACCGGATTGTGAAGAATTACTTGGTTGGTTACGCCATCAGCCTATGATCCATGCAGAAGGTGACTACTTGATGGTGCATGCCGGATTACTCCCGCAGTGGACTGCCAAAAAAGCAAAAAGCCTGGCGGCAGAGGTCGAAGCTACTTTACGCAGCCCTGACTACCGCGATTTTATTGCCCACATGTATGGCAATCAGCCTGATCGGTGGAATCAAAAGCTGGCTGGCATAGACCGCTTGCGCGTGATTACCAATGCCATGACACGCATGCGTATTTGCACCGTGCATGGCCAGATGGAGTTCAAGTTCAAAGGCGAACCTGCCGATATTCCACAAGGTTATCTACCCTGGTTTGATGTTCCCGGCCGCAAGAGTGCTGATACCACCATTATTTGTGGGCACTGGTCGGCACTGGATTTGTTGCTGCGAGATGATTTGTATGCTCTCGACAGTGGCTGCTTGTGGGGCGGAAAGCTTACTGCGCTGCGTTTGCAGGATCGTCGTGTGTTTCAGGTATCCTGTGCACGGGAAGATTCAGCGCCGCTGCAATAATATGGCGAACCTGCAGGGATAAGTGGCGACGGTCGTGGCCGTGCGTTGGTATCGGCGCAAAAAAATGCAGCTCAACTACAGCCGAGCGTTGGCTTAGTACTTGTTTGATTGATTGCGCCAAGCTGACGTCATCGTAATAGGCCATTGCCGTATTGGCGCTGCCATCGGGGCGGGGGTAACGAATCGATAACGGCCACAATTGCGCTTCGGCGTCAATCGCAGCCTGCATCAAGCTGCCTTTGAAAGGCCTGAGTTCTGTGCCATCTGAGGTGCCGCCCTCAGGGAAGAAGCATAAACAATCCCCATCACGCAAACAATCCACCGCCAAATTCACAACACGGCTCGCATCACGGCGCTTGGTGCGTTCGATGAACAGGGTGTTCACTTTTTCCGAAACCCAGCCAATTACCGGCCATCCGCGAATTTCAGACTTGGCCACAAAGCGCATGGCACGCACACTGTTGATCGCATGAATGTCGATCCAGGACACATGATTCGCAACAAACAGCGTACTTTTGACTTGAGCACTTGGCAGAACACCCTTTGTTACGACGCGAATATTCAGAACTGCCAGCAAGCCCCTGCACCAGTAGCTGATAAGGCGATCACGCAGTTCTGCATTGACCAGCGGCAGCATGACGCCGGCGATGAATATTCCGTAGAGTATATGCACTAGCATACGCGTCATGCGGAAATGGCGAACCAGCGAAGATGAAAGGTGAGTATCCAGTTATTTTAAGAAGTGCGCGGCATAACGTTGATTGAGGCGTGACATGGGTAACATGACCAGCATGTCCGCCGTATTGAAATCCGGGTCCCAGGCCGGCTCGCCGCCGATGTAGGCGCCCATGCGCAGATAGCCTTTAAGCAGTGCCGGGCAACTAGCTTCCATGTCAGTGCGTAAAGCCTCCAGTGGCAGTGGGCAACGCGGAAAAACGCGATACTCCGCGGGCGAAAGATGATTCTGCTTTAATTTAGCATAAAGACTGGCCGCCAGGTGGCCACCATCGGCCATGTTTACGCTGCCGCAACCAATCAGATACTCATAGCGATTTCTTAGCATGTACTTGGCAAGTCCGGCCCAAAGCAGCGTGATGATGCTGCCATGGCGGTAATCTGCATGCACGCAGGCGCGCCCCACTTCCACTGTCTGATCGAATAAATGCGATAAACGGCCTAGATCAAATTCCCTTGTTGAATAATATCCACCAGATTCCTTGGCCATGGACGGACTGAGTATGCGATATGTTCCCACAACTTTGCCACTTTCTGAGTCCCGTACTAGCAGATGGTCACAAAATGCGTCGAATCCATCGCAATCAAGGCCGTCGTGGCCAGACAAACGTGCTCCCATTTCTTCAGCGAATACTTTATAGCGCAGGCGTTGGGCCTCAGCTATCTCGGATGGATTTCTGGCAAAACTATAATATAGCTGGTTCGGTTTCTGTTGTAGGCCGAGTGATGAATGCCGTTCAAGCATTTCGTTTCCCCTGACTGGTTAAAGACAGGGGAAACTCTACAAATTTCGTATGACAAGATAGTTGCTAGAAATTGAATTTTTGATGATGTTTAATGGCTGACCCGAGTAGTGCCGCCACTTTCCAACAGGCGTACACGCTCACCTGGCTGGAATTGCTCGTCGGCTTCCTGGACGATGGCAACCAAGCTGCCACTATCCAGTTTTACGGTGATTTCAATGCCATCCTTGCGTGTAATGCCTTCTTCCGCTGCAGATCCGGCGATACCACCGACCACCGCACCAACCACCGCCGCAACGACAGAGCCTTTTCCATGGCCTACCGTGCTACCGGCAACGCCGCCTACTACTGCCCCAGTTGCCGTACCAACGCCACTCTTGGTACCTTCCAACTTGACCGTGCGTACGCTTTCCACGACGCCGGTTTTTACCGTCTGTACCCTGCGCGTTTCGTCACGCCGGTAGGCGCTGCCGGCATTGGAACTGGCGCATGCAACCACAATCAAGCAAAGGCCAATCAAAGTAATCAATCGGAATATGCGCATCATCACTCCTTATCTATCAACTTAATTTAATGGGGCTGCCGTAAGCAGCAGCATATCGTTGTTCAATTTCACGGCAGCCAGCTTGGTGGTTTTGCCCACCGCGGCTGGCGATCTTGATTGATCCCATTACCGAGGCTAGTCGACCTGTCATCAGCCAATCCCATCCACGTACAATACCAAACAGCAGCCCGGCACGATAAGCATCGCCACAGCCGGTCGGATCGATAATCTCAGTGGCTTCAACGCAGGGAATTTCGATGCGTTGACCATCTGCATGGATGACCGAGCCATTGGCGCCCAAGGTCACAATCAGCGCTTTCACTTTTTTTGCAAGCGCTTCGAGGTTAAGACCAGTTTTATCCTGTAACAGTTGCGCTTCGTAATCATTGACTGTGAGAAAATCTGCCATCTCGATGAAGTGCAGTAATTCTTCACCATTAAACATCGGTAGCCCTTGACCGGGATCAAACAGGTAAGGGATACCCGCCTCGAAGCACTCGCGTGCGTGCTGGAACATGCCGTTGCGGCCATCCGGCGCGATGATGGCTAATGACACGTCTTTAGCATCATTCACACTATTTGCGTGAGAGTGATTCATGGCCCCCGGATGAAAAGCGGTAATCTGATTGTCGTCCAGATCAGTGGTAATGAAAGCCTGCGAGGTAAAATTGCCAGTTATGGTTCTGACATGCGCCGGATTCAGGTTGTTGCTTTTCATCCAATCGGCGTAGCTGGTGAAATCGTCGCCTACGGTGGCCATTATCAGTGGCTTACCATCGAGTAATTGCAGATTGTAAGCGATATTACCGGCGGTACCGCCAAACTCACGGCGCATCTCCTGCACCAGAAAAGCGACATTGAGAATATGTATTTTTTCGGGCAGGATGTGGTTCTTGAAGCGATCCTCAAACACCATGATGGTGTCATAAGCCAGCGAGCCACAGATCAGAGTATGCATTTTACTATTCAACGATTAAAGTCGCCATTATCGCCAGCGCACTCAACGCAGGCAAGCGTATCCTGAACCCATGAACAATCTGGCAGAACTGTTGCAGCAATGGCTGCATGAGCCTGACCGGCTACTTTATCGCCAATATACGGCGGGTTCGTGGTGCGATTACTCTGTAGCCGATACTGTGGCATTGGTCGCCAGATGGCAGGCTGGCTATAGTGCCGCAGGACTGCAGCCGGGTGACCGCGTGGCAATTTGTATGCATAACGGCATTCAGTGGGTAGCCGCCGACTTGGCCGCACATGGTCTGGGACTGGTGGTGGTGCCGCTGTATGTAGACGATAATCCAGAGAATCTGGCGTGGTGTTTGCAGGATTCTGGCACAAAACTACTACTTACCAATCATCTGCGCTTTCTGCCCAAGTTGCTGCAGACCTTGGCAGAGTTACCACAAATCGTGGTCGCACGAGGCGATCCCATAGCACCTTCAATCAGCCTTGAGCAGTGGCTGCCGGAGCAAGGGCAAAATGCCAGGGCTTTCCAAATCAACAGCCGCCAAGCCGAACAGCTTGCCACTATCGTCTATACCTCAGGCACACTGGGTCGACCCAAGGGTGTGATGCTGTCGCATCGCAATATCCTGAGCAATGTGCAAGGCATACTTGATGCGTGGGAGATTTATGGCGCAGATCGGCTTTTATCCGTATTGCCGTTGTCGCATATGTTCGAGCGCACCGCGGGTTACTACCTGCCATTACGTACTGGCGCGCAGGTGGTTTATTGCCGAGGGATTTCCGAGCTGGCGCAGGATATGCTGGAACAACAACCAACTGTCATCATGGCGGTGCCCAGGCTGTTTGAGCGCATGCTGGCCAGGATTGACGAACGCCTTGCCAAAACCCCCGTCAAGCGCTGGCTGCTGCATCAAGCAGCTATGGCTGGTTGGCGTCGCTTCAAAGGCCAGCAGCGCTGGTTTGACCGTATCATTGTTGCCTTGTGGTACGACCATAGCGCCAGGCAAATGCAGCAGCGGCTGGGTGGCCACATCCGTCAGGCCGTATTAGGCGGTGCCGCGCTGGATGAGCGCGTGGCTAAATTTTTTATCG
>JADGRN010000141.1 GCA_017880825.1 Methylophilaceae bacterium
CAATTCCACTAACAAACATGAATGCTTCCAATACAAATTGAGATCAACTTCTGAATACGCACACTTTATCTGTTTATCAACAACTAACTACATATGTGGAGGAAAATTAACATGTCATTCAAACCCTATTGCCTTAGATACTCAATATTGCTCTGAAGTCGCGTAATCAAGGCCAGCAGGCACTGCCTTGAAAAATTCGACTGGAGTATTGACAATCATAACTAAATAACTAAATATTTAGTTATGAAGACAATTGGTGCAATTCCTGGCGAATTCAAGGATACCTCCGAGCTGTTTGTCGCCTTGGGTGACGAGCAGCGCCAGCGCATCCTGCTGAGCTTTGAGCCGGGCGAGCGGCTGAACATCGGCCAGATTGTTTCTGCTTCTACCTTGAGCCGTACCGCAGTTTCGCATCATCTCAAGGTATTACGGCTGTGTGGAGCATTGCAAAGCGAGAAAATCGGCAAAGAGGTTTATTTCTGGATCAACAAAGAGGTCATGGCCGAAATTCTGCAACGTGTGCTTGATTACATTAATACCCGAACCTGATCGCTGGCAGACTGTGAAACATTTTAAAGGATAACTGAATGGCGCAGGCGGCACAGGCAAATCTTTTCTCGCGCGGCATGCTTGCCGTACTGGTGGCGCAATTCGTTTCGGCGCTGGCCGATAACGCGTTGTTGTTTGCCGCGATTGCCCTGCTCAAATCGCAAATGGCAGCGGACTGGCAAATACCCATGTTGCAGGAGTTTTTTGTGGTCGCCTTCATCATTCTGGCGCCTTTTGTCGGTCCTTTTGCCGATACCTGGCCCAAAGGACGGGTGATGCTGGTGGCCAATGGCCTGAAATTTATTGGTGCTGCCGCGATGCTGGCCGGACTGCATCCTTTGCTGGCCTATGGCATGGTAGGCATAGGTGCTGCGGCTTACTCACCGGCCAAATATGGCATCCTGAGCGAGCTGGTCACCGCCGATAAACTGGTGCAAGCCAACAGCCTGATGGAAGGCTCCACCATCGTCGCCATTTTACTCGGCGCCGTGCTGGGTGGCCTGCTGGCAGATCACTCGGTTTCCGGCGCCCTCACTGCTGTTGCTGCTTGTTATTTACTGGCAGCGGCGGCTAATTTGCTGATTCCACGTCTGGCTCAGGCGCATGTGTTGGAGCATTTTTCACCCAAAGTCCTGGTGAAAGATTTTATGCATGCCTTGCGTACCTTGTTCGGCAATGCAGACGCACGTTTCTCGCTGATCGGCACCGGCATATTTTGGGGCGCAGGCAGTACGCTGCGCTTTTTGCTGGTGGCCTGGGTGCCGGTCGCATTACACATTATGGATAACAGCACGCCAGCCAATTTGAGCGGGGCCGTGGCCATCGGTATTGCTCTAGGCGCAGGCGCCGCAGCCAAATTCGTCAGCTTGCATACGGTCAATCGCGCCCTGCCGGCGGGTATACTGATTGGCGCTCTGATACTGGCTTTCGCCCATGCCAATTCCCTGCCCGCAGCAGTTCTCATGCTGATCATTACCGGCGCCTGCGGTGGTTTTTATGTGGTGCCGCTGAATGCATTATTACAAGAACGCGGCCACGAATCCGTCGGCGCCGGTCACGCGATCGCCGTGCAGAATTTCTTTGAGAATTTCTGCATGCTGCTGATGATAGGCTTTTACACCATCATGGCTAAAAGCGGCGCATCGGTGATTGCCTCGACCACTGCGGTAGGCGTGCTGGTATTCGTCTGCATTACGCTGCTGGCCTATTTAAGAGTGGCTCGCAGCAACAACTAGGCTTTCACCTGGTTTGGGATGCCTGCAAACTGACACAATCTAATGAAAATCATTAGCCGCTTTTCATGACTTTAGGCAAAGCATAGTTGACTTGATGCAGGTACAGTTTGTCTCACGTTATGCAAGTGTTGTGAAGCACGGGCTGACCTAAACTTGATAAAGGAAATCACCATGTGGACCAAGCCAGAAGTTACCGAAATGCGTTTCGGTTTTGAAGTTACCATGTACGTTTGCAATCGTTAAGATTGCTAACATCGTAAAGCGCAATCGTTAATTTTTAACGTTGCAGCTACAAAAAAAACGGCAGCCTGGGCTGCCGTTTTTGTTTTACTGTCTACCCCTTCAATTACTCGCTGTTAATGGGAAGTTCCTCGGCAGCAACACCCAGATCTTGCCGCGCTGTTTCATTGCCCCGGCTTGACGTCCGGCTTCAAGCCCTGCGCCCCAGAAGAAGTCCGCGCGCACCCCGCCCTTGATGGCGCCGCCGGTATCCTGCGCCATCATCAGCCGCTGTAGCGGCTTGCTGCTGTTGGGATAGGTGGCTGAGAGCAGCACCGGCGCACCTAGCGGGATATAGCGCGGGTCTATCGCCACACTGCGCTCCCCTAAAATCGGCACGCCCAGCGCCCCTAGCGGACCCGACAATCCGGCGGGTAACTCGCGGAAAAACACATAGCTGGGGTTGCTGTTGAGCAAATCACGTAATCTATCCGGATTGCCACGCGCCCAGTCCTTGATGCCCTGCATCGAAGCCTTGTCGGCACTTAATTCACCGCGATCAATCAACAAACGGCCGATAGACTGATAGGATTGGCCATTCTGGTCGGCATAGCCGACATGCAAGCGTTCGCCATTGTCGAGTTGGATAAGACCCGAGCCCTGAATCTGCAGAAAGAACAGATCGATGATGTCATCTATCCAGAGCAGTTCCTTGCCCTGCAGCGGTGATTGCGCAAGGTCGATCTCGCCGCGGCTGTAATAAGGCACCAGCTTGTTGTTGATCAGTCTGCCGCGCACGCGCTTGTTGGCCAGTTCAGGGTAAAGACTGCCTAATTCAACCGCAATCAAATCATCAGGCTGGGCATACAACGGGTAACGATAGCGTTCGCTCCTGACACGGCTGCCTTTGAGCAGAGGCTCGTAGTAACCGGTAATGAGGCCGGTGTCCGTGCCATCCGTATTAGTGGCGCGATAAGCACTGAAATATTGCTTGTAATAAGCGCGTACCGCCTCGCTGGAGGGGGAGTTCAGCGCCAGGGCAGCATTACAGACGGATTGCCAGGGCTGCTTGTTTTTCAGGGTTGAGCAGCTTTGCAGCCAGGCAGGCCAGGCGGCGCTGAGATCATCCTGCTCGAATCCTTCCAGCTCTTCCCAGGCCGCAGGCTTTAACAGGCTGTAGTCCGGACCTTTGATTGGCTCATCGGGCTTGATCATAGCCGGTGGAGCGTATTTTTGCGCATCCGGGATCTGGATCGGCGGCAGCTCTCTGGGTGCCTCAGGCGGCGGGCAATTGCAAACCGGTTTGACCGCCGGGCTAGCGGCGGGAGCAGGGGGCGCGGGCGCTTTGGCTGGCGGCTTGAGCGGCTGATTACTGCAGGCGCTTGCCGAAAGAATCAGCAGCAAGAAAAATAAACGCGCTGTCATGTTGCTAGTGCAGAACGCGCGGCATGGACAAGGTAAAAGGCTCAATCGCGGCATCAAACTGCGTGCCGTCCTCAGCTGTCATGTGATAGCTGCCATGCATGGTGCCCACCGGCGTGGCAATCACCGTGCCGCTGGTGTACTGGAAATGCTCACCCGGCTGCAACAAAGGCTGCACGCCAACCACGCCGAGGCCGCGCACTTGTTGCACGTTATCAGTGGCGTCGGTAATCACCCAATGGCGGCTAATGAGTTGCGCTGCTACGCTACCGGTATTGGTAATGGTAATGCTGTAGGAAAACACGTAGCGATTTTGCTCGACGTCCGATTGATCAGGCACAAACGCCGTTTCTACCGTGACCGAAAATTCGTAGCGTTTGTGCGTGGTCATGCTGATGCGCCTCAGGAAATCAATCCGATGGTGGGGGAACTGGCGGAGGCCGAGTACAATTTTTTTGGCATGCGTCCGGCGAGATAAGCATCCCGACCCGCTTCGATGGCCTTTTTCATGGCGCCGGCCATCAAAATCGGATCGCGCGCAGCGGCAATTGCGCTATTCATCAACACGCCGTCGCAACCAAGTTCCATCGCGATCGCCGCGTCTGAAGCGGTGCCCACGCCCGCATCCACCAGTACCGGCACCTTGGCGTTATCAATAATAATCTGCAGATTCCACGGGTTGAGGATGCCCATGCCGGAGCCAATCAGCGAGGCCAGCGGCATCACCGCGCAACAGCCAGTTTGTTCCAGCTGCTTGGCAATAATAGGGTCGTCCGAGCAATACACCATCACATCAAAACCGTCTTTGACCAGTATTTCTGCGGCTTTGAGGGTTTCCAGCATATTTGGATACAGCGTTTTTGGGTCACCCAGCACTTCCAGCTTGACCAGCTTGTGGCCATCCAGCAGCTCACGCGCCAGGCGCAAGGTGCGAATCGCGTCATCCGCCGTATAACAGCCGGCCGTATTGGGCAGATAGGTAAATTCCTCTGGCGGCAAAAACTCCAGCAGTGAAGGTTCGCCTGCGTTCTGGCCAATGTTGGTGCGGCGTATCGCCACCGTAATGATTTCCGCGCCGCTGGCATCAATCGCCGCGCGCGTCTCGGCAAAATCCTTGTATTTACCGGTACCCACCAGCAAACGCGAGTTATAGGATTTACCTGCAATATTTAATGTATTCATAAATTATTCAATAATTTCTTAACCGCCGCCCACCGCGCCGACGATTTGCAGCTTATCGCCTGA
>JADGRN010000142.1 GCA_017880825.1 Methylophilaceae bacterium
CGGCGAGTTAAGAGATGCTTCTAGTTTCGGTGCGAAGCGCTGATGTTGTCAAGCGCTTGATGGGGAACCTTTGATTAATTCCACCAATGGCCATTAACTTCGAAGTTTTCCTTGCATCCCATCCCGCAAAGCCGCTGTCGCGGCCATGTGGGACTTAATCAGAGGTTCCTTGGTTCAAGGCAGGGCGTCGGCCGTTGTCGGCTTTTTTTCTGTGCCACCGATCAGGTGTTCGCGTGAAACCCCCAGCCACATGGCGATAGGGCTGGCCACCAGCACGGAGGAATAGATACCGAACAAAATGCCGATAGTCAGTGCCAGGGCAAAATTGTGCAGTACCTCGCCACCGAAAAACAGCATGGAACAAACCATGGTTTGCGTCATGGCATGGGTAATCACGGTGCGCGACATAGTGCGGGTAATGGCGTTGTTGATGACTTCTGCCACAGCGGCCTTGCGCATCTTGCGGAAGTTTTCACGCACCCGGTCAAACACCACCACCGATTCATTCACCGAGTAGCCCAGTACCGCCAGCACCGCCGCCAGCACCGTGAGATTGAACTCCCACTGGAAGAAGGCAAAGAAGCCGAGAATGATGACCACGTCATGCATATTGGCAATGATGGCCGCGACAGCGAAGCGCCATTCAAAACGCAGTGCCAGATAGCTCACGATGCCGATACACACCAGCAGCAAGGCCAGCGCACCGTTTTCGTAGAGTTCCCGGCCGACCTGTGGGCCAACAAACTCGACGCGACGCATTTCCACACTATTGTTCTGCTTGTGTAATTCACCCAATACCTTCTCGGATAGCTGCGCGGTAGACAGACCGGCCTTGATAGGCAGGCGAATCATGACGTCGCGGCTGGTGCCGAAATTCTGCACGGTGGCTTCCTTGAGGCCAATGGCATCCACTGCACTGCGGATTTTGGTCAAGTCGGCCGACTGCGGGTAACTGACCTCCATCACGGTACCGCCGGTGAAGTCCACGCCCAGCGCCAAGCCCTTGGTAGCCAGAAAGAACACTGCCAAAATGAAAGTAACCAGCGAAATAGCCGTGGTAAGGCGGCCATAGCTCATGAAGGGAATGTCGTGTTTAATTCTGAAAATTTCCATTTTTTTCTCTATGGTTCTAGCCGATGACCAGCTTGGTGACCTTGCGGCGATAGCCGTAGACCAGATTGACGATGGCACGCGATACCAGGATGGCGCTGAACATCGAAGTCATGATGCCCAGTACGTGTACCACCGCGAAGCCCTTGACCGGACCAGTGCCGAACATGAACAAGGCCAGACCGGCAATCAGGGTAGTGACGTTGGAGTCGAAGATGGTATCGAAGGCGCGGTCATAACCGGCATGGATGGCCGCCTGTGGCGTATTGCCGTTGCGCAATTCTTCCCGTATGCGTTCGTTGATCAGCACGTTGGCATCAATCGCCATCCCCAGGGTCAGCGCAATCGCGGCCAGACCAGGCAAAGTCAACGTGGCTTGCAGCATGGAAAGGATGGCGACTAGCAACAACAGGTTGATACCCAGAGCCAGCACCGAGATGGCACCAAACACCATGTAGTAAATCATCATGAATACGGCAATCGCGGTAAAGCCCAACAGCGTGGAATGGATGCCGCGTTTAATATTTTCTTCACCCATGCTGGGGCCTACGGTACGTTCTTCGATGATGTCCATCGGCGCCGCCAGCGCACCGGCACGCAACAGCAGCGCGACATCGGTGGCTTCCTGCACATTCGCCATACCGGAGATCTGCACGCGGCCGCCGCCGATTTCCTCGCGGATTACCGGCGCCGTGATGACCTCGGCCTGGCCTTTTTCAACCAGCAGTATCGCCATACGCTTGCCGACGTTTTCATGCGTTATCTGCTTGAAAATGCGTGCGCCGCGGCCATCAAAATTCACATGCACCACCGAACCGCCGCTTTGCTGGTCGAGCCCCGGGCCTGCATCGGTAATGTAGTCGCCGGTCAGCACCACGCTTTTTTTCACCAGCACCGGAATGCCGTTGCGCTCAACATAAAATTCATCTCCCAATGGCACCTGACCCTTGGCCGCATTTTGCAGTGTGGTCGGGTCGCTCTTTTCTTCGTCTACCATGCGAATTTCCAGGGTGGCGGTGCGACCGAGGATTTCCTTGGCCTTGGCCGTATCCTGCACGCCGGGCAGTTGCACCACTACGCGGTCCGCACCTTGTTGCTGGATAATTGGCTCGGCTACGCCCAACTCATTCACACGGTTATGCAGGGTCTGGATATTCTGTTTAAGGGCGAATTCCTGGATGCGTTTTTGTGCGGGCAAACTCAGGCTGGCAATCAGCAGCTTTTCACTGCCGCTGTCAGCTTGTTTCAGCGTCAGATCCGGAAATTCCTTGCTGATGATGCTCTCAGCCTTGGCTTGATCACTGGTTTGGCTAAAGCGTACCTGAACCGTCTGGCCTTCGCGTGTGACGCCAACGTAGGCAATGCGTTCTTTGCGCAACGATGTGCGGAAATCACCGACGTAACGTTCTGCCGCCTTGTCCAGCGCGGCTTTCATGTCCACCTGCAGCAGGAAGTGCACGCCACCGCGTAAATCCAGACCCAGATACATCGGCAGCGCACCTACGCTGCGCAGCCAAACCGGCGAGCGGGATAGCAGATTGAGCGCGACAACATAATCCTTGCCCAGCTTGGACTGCAACACGTCCTTGGCCCTGATTTGTGTGTCAGGGCTGGAAAAACGCACCTTGACGCCGCTGGCATCGAGAAATAGCGCTTCATAGGTAAGCTTTTCCTGCTTCAGCACAGTTTCAACCTCGCCAAGCAACGCCGGGTCAAGCTTGCTGGTATTTTTGGCAGTGCTGATCTGGACTGCGGGCGATTCGCCGAAGATATTGGGCATGGAATACAACACGCCCAATATCAATGCAGCGAGGATCAGCAGGTATTTCCATAGTGGATAGCGGTTCATGGCGTGGTTCTAGGTTAGATGGTTTTACTGTTTCAAAGGGTTTTGATAGTGCCTTTGGGCAGCAGGGTTTGTATCGTGTGCTTCTGCACATGAACCACAGTTTCCGGAGCGATTTCCAGGCTGACAAAACTATCGCCAACCTTGGTAACTCTGCCGACAAGACCACCAGTGGTGGTCACTTCATCGCCTTTTTGCAAGGCGGCTATCATATTGCGCTGCTCCTTGGCCTGCTTCATTTGCGGGCGAATGAGCATGAACCAGAACAGGACGAAAATGACGACGAATGGTGCGAAGCTAGTCCAGTCGGGAGAGGCGCTGGCTGTTGCAGCGTATGCGGAGCTGATAAACACGGTCGAATTCCTTAAGTCGTTGAATGGCTAAAGCGCGAAATTTTAGCATAGAGTGCTACGTTGTCGCGCGAATTCCCTCGCGCTTTTGCGCAAACTCGATGGAAAATGCTGTCAGAGTGCCTTGCTCAATGGCATTGCGCATGCCCGCCATGAGCTCCTGGTAATAGTGCAGGTTGTGGATGGTATTCAGGCGGCTGCCCAGAATCTCGCCGACGCGGTGCAGATGATGCAGGTAGGAGCGGCTGAAATTGCGGCAGGTGTAACAGGAACAATCGGCATCCAGCGGCCCGGTGTCATTCTTGTAGCGCGCATTTTTCAGCTTGATGTCGCCGTGACGGGTAAACAGCCAACCGTTGCGTGCGTTGCGCGTCGGCATGACGCAATCAAACATATCAATCCCACGCGTCACAGCAGCGATAAGGTCTTCCGGTGTGCCTACGCCCATCAGGTAGCGTGGCTTGTCGGCCGGCATTTGCGGCACGGTGTGCGCGAGTATGCGCAACATGTCTTCTTTTGGTTCGCCTACTGATAGTCCGCCAATCGCATAGCCGTCAAAGCCGATTTCTACCAGCCCGTTCAATGATTCATCACGCAAGTTTTCATACATGCCGCCCTGGATGATGCCGAACAAGGCGTTCCGCTGCACAGGCTTCGTCGCCGCTGCGTTGGCCGCCTCATCGGCGCCTCGCTGTACTGCTTGTACTATCTTCGTCGCCGATTCGTTGCCGCCTTGCATCGCCATCGCTTCTGCAACGGACAAATTTTCCAGGGCGTCGAATGCATCCTTACTGCGCTGGGCCCAACGCAGGCTTAGCTCCATCGAACTCTGCGCCTCGTCTACGCTGGCGGGATAGGGTGTGCATTCGTCGAATACCATGACGATGTCGGCATTCAACACCTTTTGTATGCGCATGGATTCTTCCGGGGTCAGGAAGCAGGCGTCGCCATTAACCGGCGAGCGAAACTTGACGCCTTCCTCAGAGATCTTGCGCAGGTCGCCCAGGCTCCAAACCTGAAAGCCGCCGGAGTCGGTCAGGATCGGCCCATCCCAGCCCATGAAGCGATGCAGGCCGCCGTGCGCCGCGATGGTTTCCAGACCCGGACGCAGCCAGAGGTGGAAGGTATTGCCGAGCACGATATGCGCGCCCAGGTTTTTTATTTCATCGGGCGAAAGCGATTTGACCGCGCCATAGGTGCCCACCGGCATGAAGGCCGGGGTCTGTACCTGGCCGTGGGCCAAGGTCAGCGTGCCACGCCTTGCGGCGCCATCCTGAGCTAGTAGTGAAAATTGCATAGTGTTAGCAATGTATCGAAGCCGCGATACTATCACAGTGGAAAATTGCGCCTTTGC
>JADGRN010000143.1 GCA_017880825.1 Methylophilaceae bacterium
GAACCTCATCAATACTCGCACTTTCTACCAGTAGTAGCATGGGATTTCTTGTATCTATTTGCTGCTTTAGGGCCGCCGCATCAAGCAACTGGATATTGCGCCCGGCATAATAAATCAATCTGCTATCCAGTTCACGATAGCCATACAAGGGAATGGTTTTTGTCTCTTGCGCCCACGCAGTATATTTTGGAAACACTGAAACGCGGTAATCGAATACATGTGGCTCAGCATAGGCATAAAACACCGCGTAGCCGAAAGGCAACAACAACCCGACAGTCTTGATCAATCTTCTCAGACGCGGCCCGGCCTGTTCAAATATCTCGCCAACGCGTTTGCCTATCAGCAAGGCCACTAATGGGTAAATCGGCAACATATATTTATCGTGTTTGTTGCTGAAAAAGGAAAAAATCAGCAGTGGTACGGCAATCGCCACGAGCAACGAAAATAAATCCTCTTGTGTTTTCCAGCGCCGCAAAGTAGCCAAGGGATGAATAAAAAGCAGCAGGCCAACTGGTAAGAAGTCCTGTAATAACCATAGCATGTAACTGAGAAATGGCTTACTGGTGGTATCCTGCATTTTCTCCAACATATCGCGGTGAATAATGGAAACCCACACATCCATCCCCAGTTGCATGGTCACCACCAGATACCACGACAAGCCGACCACCAGAAAGATCAGCCAACCCACGGGGTCACGCACTGCCTGCCAATAAGACAGTTGGCGCCGAATGATGGCGACTATGAGCAAGGGCAAGGTCACGAATAGCAGTACCAGCGGGCCTTTTGTCAGCATGGCCAGCCCGAGCAGGAAATAGCTCAAATACAGCCATCCACGGCCACGCTGATCACCTTCTTCTGGGCCGCGAGCGTAGTGCAGCGCAGTCAGCAGCGCGCCAACACAGAGAGCAGTGAGTAGCATCTCGATTTCTGCGCGGCGCGCGAACATGGCGAATCCGGCATTGGCAATCAGTATTTGTGCGGTAAACAGCGCCGGCCAGGCGCCAAACTCTTTCAGCGCATAACGGTAGCAACCCCACACAATGAGTGTTGCAGCGATAGCGGAAGGCAGCCTGACCGCCCATTCACTGGCCGATCCCATCACATGCGCAGCAAGTGCGCCCAGCCAGTAAAGCAAAGGGGGCTTGGTCAGGTAAAGCTCACCATTGAGACGCGGTAACAACCAGTCGCCGCTAGCGAACATTTCACGAATGGGTATTGCCCGACGCGCCTCATTAAATGACATGAGTGCTATATCGCCAAGTTTCCAGTAAAACACCACCAGTCCCAGCAACAACGTGATCAGCAATAAGCGCTTATAGTTCACAGATTCGATGCTATTCATGGGGCATTTTCTAGCGATCATCCTGTTCCGCGTCTTTACTGGCTTGCCTGATCAGCATCAGATTACGGGCGTAGACAATGGTACCCGGCAATTGCCCGAGTATGATCACCGGGTCGGAACGATGAAAGCCATAAGCCAGCACGATTAACCCTCCAAACAGGCTGAAATACCAGAAACTCACCGGAATAAGGCTTTGCTTATGGCGCTCACTGTGCAGCCATTGCACGATAAAGCGCATCATGAACAAAGACTGCCCAGCCAAACCAAACAGTAACCAGGCCAGATCGACATTTGGCATGCCTGCGATATAGTCACGCGACCTTGCTATCAAATAGCCGAGAAAATATCCGATCCCGTGTTCCATGCTTATTCTTCCGTCACTATGGGTAATTTTGCTCGTCTTTGCAGCCAGACCACACCAAACAGATCGACAATCCCTACCAGAAGCCGGTCTATGGTCCCATAATTGGATTTGCCATGTTCCCGCGGTCTGTGGTTGACCGCGACCGAGAGGATTTTGCCGCCACGGCGCTTAATTAATGCGGGCAAAAATCGGTGCATGTGATCGAAGTAAGGCAAGTCCAAAAAAGCATCACGCGAGAATAACTTGAGGCCACAGCCCGTATCTGGCGTGTTGTCGTTCAACAATTTCGATCTCACGCCATTGGCAATTACCGATGAAATACGTTTGATCCAGACATCTCTGCGGCTCTTGCGCCGATTCCCGCCCACCAGTTCCACGCCTTGATCCAGCGCCGCCAGCAGCTTAGGAATGTCTGCCGGGTCGTTCTGACCGTCACCATCCAGAGTAGCAATCCAGTCTCCTCTGGCGGCCTTTACACCAGTTCTCACTGCAGTACTTTGCCCACAACTTTTTGCATGATTCATGATGCGCAGTTGAGGATACTGACTTTGTGTGGATTTCAGGCGCCTTAGCGTGTCGTCGGTACTACCGTCATCAACATAGATGATTTCATAGTCGATTACACCGTTGAGTGCTGTGCAAATCTCGGCAATCAAACCCTGAAGATTGTCTTGTTCATTGCGCACTGGCACCACAACTGAAAGTCGGCTGGGGGGTAAATTCATAAACGCTGGTGAACCTTTCAGGAGGTTTTAGTTATGATTACGGTATGTTATGCCGCTGGCTGTTTCACAACCAATATGTCTTCCATAATCAGATATTGCAAGTCTGAACCAAAAAACATATTGAGCGCGTCTTGCGGACTGCATATCATCGGCTCACCGCGGCGATTAAGCGAGGTATTCAGTACCACAGGCACCCCACGCAACTTTTCCAATTCTTCTATCAGGGCGTAATAACGCGGATTAGTTTCTTTTGTAACCACTTGCGCGCGCGCCGTGCCGTCCTCGTGTACCACTTCAGGAATACGTGATTTCCAATGTTCCGCCACGTCAAAAGTGAATGTCATATAGGGTGCAGGATGCTTGGTCTGCAAAATATCTGCAGCCACCCGATCCAGCATACTGGGGCAGAAAGGCCGCCAGCGCTCGCGATACTTGATCTGCGCATTGATGCGATCTGCCACGCCGGGATGGCTGGGATCGCCCAAAATACTACGACATCCCAAAGCCCGCGGTCCGAATTCCATGCGCCCCTGAAACCAGGCTAGGGGGTTACCTGCCGCAAGCAATGCTGCGCCTTGGGTAGATGCGTTTTCAATACGCTGCCATTGAGGTTTCGACGGATGCGCCTCACAAGCGGCAATACATTCTTCTGTGGTAAAAGCCGGTCCAAGATAAGCATGTTTCATCGCTTCGACTTTTTCACCCAACTCAGCAGCCACATAACTAGCCGCACCCAGGGAGGTGCCAGCATCACCCGAAGCCGGCTGCACAAATAGCTCTTTAACGCCCGGCATATTGATGACGCGTTGATTGAGCTTGACGTTCAGCGCCACACCGCCTGCCATGCATATGCGGCCGGTGTCACGGATGATGTCGCCAACATAATGGGCTATCATCTTTAGCGCAATGTCTTCAAGCAACTGCTGTACCGAAGCAGCATAATGGATGTAGGGGTCATCGATCTCGTCTCCCTGGCGCTTGGGACCCAGCCATTCAACGAGCTTGGGCGAAAAGTAGTGGCCGCGGCCGTTTTCCTTGTAGCGGCGTAAGCCCACCACGTTCACCAGCTTGGTGTTGACTCTTAAATCCTTGCCATCAAATTCAACCAAACGCGACAAGTCGTATTTTCTGGCATCACCATAAGGCGCCATACCCATTACCTTGAATTCACCATCCAGCATCTCGAAACCGAGATATTCGGTAATCGCACCGTACATACCGCCCAGTGAGTCCGGGTCGTAAAATTCCTTGATCTTGTGGATCTTGCCGTTTTCGCCATAGCCAAAGAAAGTGGTGGCATATTCTCCCTTGCCGTCAATGCCGACGATGGCAGTTTTTTCTTTGAAGCCGCTTAGATGATAGGCACTGCTGGCATGGGCCAAGTGGTGCTCAACTGGTATATAGCGCGCATTGCTCAATCCCAGTTCAGCCATCAAGGCCAAAGCTCTGTCGCGGTTGCGACGAAAGCGGCGATTACCGTTGAATATGGCGTCCAGTGCGCGATCCGGCGCATACCAGTGGCGCCTGGCGTAATGCCAGCGTGCCGCTGTGCTCAAGGGAATCTCGGCATAGGGAAACGCCACCACATCCACCTGCTCGGGCAACACACCCGCTTGTTTCATGCAGTATTTGGCGGCTTCATAGGGAAATTTGTTCTTGGCGTGTTTGTCGCGGATGAAGCGCTCTTCCTCCGCTGCCGCGATGATCTTGCCATCTACCAGAATCGCTGCAGAAGCGTCGTGCCCGACGGCGCCGGATAGTCCTAGAATAATCATGCTTATCTCAGTTTTTGTAACCGGCTCTATCGAGCAGGCCGGTATCTTTATAAACAGCTCTGAATGCCTGCACTAGTAGGCGTTGTATCGCTCTATCCTGCTGCCAATTGCGCATGAAACGCCGCAAGTCCCGCACATGGCGCATGCTGAAAAACCAGTCGCAGCGATGTTCACGCATACTATCAAGATCAAGCAATAGCGGCTTGTCACCAACAATCTTTATATTAGTAGCCTTGCAGTCACCATGCTCTAATCTCAGTAGATAGAGTTTGTAAAACACGTGCGCAATATTGTCTGCAACCGCGAATTTTTGCACATAATCTATTGTTACGTCGGCAAAAAACTCCACCGCATCGGGTGCATCGATATACTCAGCCAGAAAATACGCCTGCCGCCTGATCG
>JADGRN010000024.1 GCA_017880825.1 Methylophilaceae bacterium
GTTGCCAGCACCCATAGGGTCTGAAAGGTGTTGTTGGGTACTACGCGGTCATACACGTTCATCACAAACAACGACATGACCAGCGCAAAAAGATTGATCAGCAGCGAAGCAAGCAAGACCTCGCTGTAGATCGGCCACGACATCTTGATGGTGTCCCAGAACCAGTGCTTGAATTTAGGGATGAAACTCATGTCCGAGCGCTTGTCGAAGCGGAAGCTGGGTTTGACGAAAATCGTAAAACCGGTGTAAAGCTCGGTCAGCTCTTTGACACCCACCTCTTCTTCGCCTGCATCTGCTTCAGGCATGATGATTTTGGCGTGTTTTTTGCCGAGTTTTTCAATCAGCAGACAAGCCTGGCCGTCTTTAAGCAACAGCACAGCGGGCAGGGTGATATTGGATATTTTGTCGAACGGGCGCTTGACGACGCGCGCACTGATGTCGGCGCGTGCAGCGGCGCGCACGAATAATGCCGGGGTCAGGTGTGAAGATTCAAGCGGCAGGCCGGCGGTGAGAGATTGGGCAGAAAACGGACGATGTTGCAGACGGGTGAGCAGTACCAGGCAATTTGTCAGTGGATCATCCGGCAGGAGCGCTTCTTTTGGCAGTGTCCATGTTTGCTTTTTGTTTTCGATAGCATCGGTCATGTTGGCCCTTATCGCACGCGCAATTAATTTTTAGGCGATTCTAGCACGGCGAACGAGAGTTTTTGCTGATTGTAGCGGCAATTATGCACAGTTTACAAACCATTGTTAGCTCTAGGTTCAGCTACGCCGCAACTCCAGCGCTTCCCAGCGCACAGTGGCCTGGTACAACTCTGCCGTCAGCGCCGCAAGTTGTTGTTGTAGCGGGTTTACCTGCTCTGGATGATCGCGGTATAGCGCAGGGTTTGCCAGCGCGGTACTGATGGCAGCCTGTCGGGTTTCCAGCGCTTCAATGATATCAGGCAGGCTTTCCAGCTCCTTGATTTCATTGAAACTCAGCTTGCTTTGCATGGGTTTGCTTGCGGCTGGCTTTGCTGCAGGTGCGCTGGTTTTGGATTTTTCCGCAGCCTGTTCGCTGGCGCGCTGTGCGCTGAAACGCCGCCAGTCGTCATAGCCGCCACCGAATTCGGTCAACACGCCATTGCCTTCAAACGCGATCACCTGAGTCACCACGTTTTCCAGAAATGCACGGTCATGGCTGACCAGAAACAGCGTGCCGTCGAAATCCTGCAACAGTGCTTCCAGCAGTTCCAGCGTATCAATGTCGAGGTCGTTGGTGGGCTCATCCAGCACCAGCACATTGGCCGGACGTGCGAATAACCGTGCCAGTAATAGCCGGTTGCGCTCGCCGCCGGAGAGTGATTTAACCGGAGAACGCGAACGTTGCGGCGGGAACAGAAAGTCTTCCAGATAGCTGATGACGTGCTTGCGTTCGTTGCCAATCTGTACAAAGTCCGAACCCGGGCTGATGGTGTCAGCCAGCGTGGCTTCTTCATTGAGTTGTTCGCGCATCTGGTCAAAGTAGGCGATGTTCAGGTTAGTACCGTGCTGTATGTGGCCACTATCGGGTTCCAGCTCACCCAGAATCAGCTTGAGCAGCGTGGTTTTGCCTATGCCATTCGGGCCCAGCAAACCAATACGGTCTCCGCGCAAGATACGCGTGCTAAAGCCAGCAATCAGCGTTTTTTCACCATAAGATTTTTTGACATTCTCAAGTTCCGCCACCAGCTTGCCGGAGCGGTCTCCACTATCTATCTTGAGCCTGACGTTGCCTTGGCGTTCGCGTCGTGCGGCACGCTCCAGCCGTAACCGCTCCAGGCGGCGCACACGGCCTTCGTTGCGGGTACGCCGCGCCTTGATGCCCTGGCGTATCCAGACTTCTTCCTGCGCCAGCACCTTGTCGAACTTGGCGGCATGCGTGGCTTCGACCACCAGCAGCTCTTCTTTTTTGAGCTGATAGTTGGAGAAGTTGCCGATAAATTCGGTCAAATGCCCGCGATCCAGTTCTACGATGCGTGTGGCAAGCCGGTCCAGAAAGCGCCGGTCATGGGTGATGAACAGCACGCTTCCGCTAAAATTCAGTAGCAGCTCTTCCAGCCATTCGATGGCTTCCAGGTCCAGATGGTTGGTCGGCTCATCCAGTAATAAAACCTCAGGTTCCATCACCAGTGCGCGTGCCAGTGCGACGCGCTTGCGCCAGCCGCCGGAGAGCTTGGCAACCGGGCTGTCGGCAGGCAGGTTGAGGCGCGTCAATACTGTATCTATCCTGCTCTGCACCTGCCAGCCCTGTTGCACATCCAGCTCGTGTTGCAGCGCCTGCATGCGCTCCATCAACGTTTCAATATCTGCGCCGGGTTCGCCCATGTCGTGGGTAACCGCGTGGTAATCCACCAGCACCTGCTGCAAACCGCCCAAGCCTTCAGCTACCGCTTCAAATACCGTATGTGTCGAATCCAGTATGGGCTCTTGCGGCACATAGGCGATTTTTACTGAGGGTGCGCGCCATACAGTGCCGTCATCAAGCCTGGTTTCGCCGGCGATCACCTTAAGCAGGCTGGATTTGCCCGCACCGTTGCGGCCTATCAGGCCAACACGTTCGCCCGGGTCAAGCTGAAATGCGGCCTGATCCAGCAAAGGATTCATGCCGTAGGCCAGCGATGCGTTATCTAAGGTGATGTATGGCATTTATATTTTTCCCAGCATGGCTCTGATCTGCGCCATGCGTTCCTTGCCATGTTCCTTGCTGGTGGCGGGGTCGGTCGCGGTACCGCCAAAATGGCGTATATCGGCCACGGGTAATTCTGCGATGAAGCGGCTGGGTTCACAGACCTCCATTTCACCCGCTCTTTTTCTTTTACGACACCAGGAGATATGCAGCGAGCGCTGCGCACGGGTGATACCAACATACATAAGACGGCGCTCTTCCTCAATTTTATCGTTGTCCACGCTTTCGCGATGCGGCAGGATGCCTTCTTCCACCCCGATCAGGAATACATGGCCGAACTCCAGGCCTTTGGCAGCATGCAGGGTAGAGAGTTTCACCGCGTCTGGCTCGCCATTCTCACGGCCTTCAAGCATGCTCATGAGGGCGACAGTCTGGGTGAGTTCCAGCAAGTTCTTTTCCTCCGAGCTGCCTTTTTTGCTTAGCCAGTCGACGAAGTCCATCACATTTTTCCATTTAGTCTCTGCAGCACGCGGTTCTTCGCTGTCGTAGAGAAATGCCTCATATTTGATGGCGCTTAGCATGCTGTTGAGTATATCGCCCGCTGGCTCGCGCGGTGCGCGATGTTGCATGGTGTTGATAAAATTGCAAAAGGTCAGCAGGTCGTCCAGTTGCTTCTGACCAAGCAGTCGCTGGAACGCGCCTTCGAAGGCCGCTTCGAATAGCGAAACATGACGGCTGGCGGCATATTCGCCCAGCCGTTCCAGCGTGGTATTGCCGATGCCTTTTTTCGGTGTGGTTGCCGCACGGATGAAAGCCGGATCGTCGTCCTCGTTGGCGATCAGCCGCAGGTAAGCAATCAGGTCCTTGATCTCGGCACGGTCAAAAAATGACTGACCGCCGGAGACGGTATACGGCATTTTATGGCCGCGCAATTGCTCTTCGAATAACCTTGCCTGATGGTTGCCACGATACAAAATCGCATAGTCGGCAAAGCGCGTGCGGTGTTCAAATTTGTGCGCCAGCAGTTTCATGATTACCGCTTCGGCTTCATGCACCTCGTCACGTGCGGCACTAATCTGAATTTGCTCGCCAGTGCCCAGATCACTCCATAATTTCTTTTCAAACAGCTTGGGGTTGTTGGCAATCAGATGGTTCGCCGAGCGCAATATGCGCACGGTCGATCGGTAGTTCTGTTCCAACTTGATGACTTTCAGGCGTGGGAAATCCTCGGTGAGTCCACGCAGGTTTTCTACGTCTGCGCCGCGCCAGCCGTAAATCGCCTGGTCATCATCGCCCACCGCAGTAAATCGGCCTTCGACGCCGGTGATGAGCCTGACCAGTCGGTACTGGCAGGTGTTGGTGTCCTGGTATTCGTCTATCAACAGATACTTGAGCTTGCGTTGCCACTTGTCCAAGGTCTCTGGATGTTGTTCGAATAACTCCACCGGTAATTTGATCAGGTCATCGAAATCCACCGCCTGATAAGCCTTCAGGGTCTGTTGGTAGAGTTGGTAAATCTTGGCTGCCGCATGAGTAAGCTCTTCATCCGCTTGGGTTTTACTAGACAATGCGGTGGCCTGGTCAGGCGTTACGAAAGTGTTTTTCCACTTGGAAATTTGCCACTGCGTGCGCTTCAGTAGTTGTTTATCGGTGGTTGCCAGCACATCCGCCAAGATCTTGAAACTATCAGAAGAATCCAGTATCGAAAATTGAGGCTTATAACCGAGTGATTGGGCTTCCTGTCGCAGCATTTGCAGGCCCAGTGAGTGAAAAGTCGCGATGGTTAAGCCTTTGCCCGGCTTGGCTTTTAATGTTGGGCTTTCGCTCAGTAGCTGGCCGACGCGTTCCTGCATTTCACGCGCAGCTTTGTTGGTAAAGGTAATCGCCGCAATCTCTTTGGGCGCGTAGCCGCACTGCTCAATCATGTGCACGATCTTGTGCGTGATGACGCGTGTCTTGCCACTGCCGGCGCCAGCCAGCACTAGTAGAGGTCCGTCGAGGTATTTAACCGCTTCGCGTTGGGGGGGGTTGAGTTTGGACAACATGCAGGGCGCAATTCTAGCTGTTGATCTGCGGGTAGTCACGCCCGTCTTGCATTTAAATAATTTGTGGTGCGTTATGTTACAAAGTATCGCAGAATTACCAGTAACAGTATTAATAAAACTGAAGATGAATTTATGTCAGGGATAACCACTCTAGATTTCAAGACCATGGTGTTTATGGTGGTCGTACTCATGCTTATGCTTTCTGTACTGCTGTTATTAGCTCGGCTGCATGCCGACGGCATAAGGGGCTTGGGTCATTGGGCATTTGCTAACCTCGCTATTAGCTTGGGCATGGTGGTTGTCATCACCCAGTTTGATAGCCAGCCTTGGCACATGATTCCCGGCGCGGTTGTGTTTGCCCTGGGTAACGGCCTCTATATCAACGGCATCCAGGCATTCGAGGAGCGCAAGCCTGATTATCGAATCCCTATTGTTTTGAGCATACTGGTGGCTGTGGTCGATAGTTATTTACTAATTGTTCGGCAGGACATTCGCTTGACTATGATGTCGAACGCTCTGATCTACCTAAGTGCATATTTCATTTGTGCAAAAATGCTACTGGTCAAATTGCAGCCGCCATTGAGAACCGCTTACTGGTTTACCGGTAGCATGTTTCTCATCATGAGTCTGATCATGGGCGCCCGTGGATTCCGTGCTTTTATGGCAGACCCAATCGTGTTTGATGCCATATCAAAATGGCCTGTCAACAAGCTGACTTTTTTATTCGCAAGCGTTGTCCAGCTATGTACAACTTTTGGCTTTGTTCTGATGCTGAATTACCGTATGGCCGAAAAACTGGGTCAGATGGCTGCTGTGGATTGGCTGACTGGTGCATTGAATCGTCGCAACCTTGAGGATTCTGCAGCAAGAATGGTGGCCAACTGCAAGCGGTATGACTTGACTGTCGCCATGCTTATGCTTGATCTCGATCAATTTAAACAAGTCAACGACCAATACGGGCATCAGTTTGGTGACGAAGTGCTCAGGCAATTTGCGGATTCAGTACGAGGAATTATTCGTGAGAGTGACTTGTTCGGGCGTTATGGAGGGGAGGAGTTTTGTATTTTGTTGCCACATATCTCAAAGCAGGACGCACTGGCATTAGGCGAACGCGTACGTGTGGCCTTTGCCAATCGGCTGATTAGTTACAAAAACAAGCAAGTAAAATGCACTGTGAGTATCGGATATAGCGATTCCAGCGCAACAGGCTATAGCCTCCATCAATTATTTACTGCCGCAGATGCCTGTCTTTATCTGGCCAAGAAGCAAGGCAGGAATAGGGTGGTTGCACATCCCGGCCTATTGGCTGCAGAGAGCCTATATGAAGACGTCGCTTACAATGATGCATAATTAAGAAGAATTCGAGGAACAAGCAAATGGCGGCCTGGAACACCGGGAAAGTTGTTGAACACAAGCAATGGAACGAGACATTACACTCACTCTACGTCGAGTCGGAAATTGAACCATATCAAGCCGGACAATTCACCAAGATCGGGTTGGAGATTAATGGTGTGACGGTAGGGCGTCCGTATTCACTGGTTAACCCGCCTTATAGCCAGCCACTGGAGTTCTACTACATCGAAGTGCCCGATGGCCCGCTGACCTCGCATTTGGCCAAGCTCAAGCCAGGTGATCCCATTCTCGTCGCGCCACGCGCCAATGGCTTCATGATTCTCGACGAAGTCCCGCAGGCCAGGCACCTGTGGCTGATGGCTACCGGTACCGGGGTGGGGCCTTTCCTGTCGATCCTGACTAGCGAGAAACCCTGGCAGCGTTTCGAGCGCGTGGTGCTGGTGTATGCCGTGCGCACCTTGTCCGAGCTGAGCTATCAGGAACGCATCATGCATTTATTGGCCAAGCATGCCGGGCAGTTCGAATTCATCCCTTTCATCAGCCGCGAAGCCTCGGATTTCGCCTTATCCGGCCGCATCCCGCAAGCCATTGGCGATGGCCGTCTGGAACAGCGCGCAGCTATCAAGTTCAGCGCGCAGGACAGCCAGGTCATGCTGTGCGGCAATCCGGCCATGGTCGAAGACACAACTAATCTGCTGATCGAGCGCGGACTGAAAAGACACCGCCGCAAGGATCCGGGTCAGATTACTGTAGAAAACTACTGGTAAGTTTGACCGAGTAATTGCCGGTGTTGCACACTCTAGATCAAGCCTTTCTTGCCCGCCACACGCGCATTCTCTGTACCAGCTATCAGCATTGGACGGGCCTGCGGCTGATTGATGCAGAAGCGGATTCGGCAGAAGCCGTACAGCGGCTTTTCGCCGCACCCTTTGCAGTTGCCTCGCACGATACGCAGCCTGATCCAGTATTCAATTATGCCAATAGGCAAGCGCTGGAATTGTTTGGCATGGCCTGGGAGGAAATTACCCGGCTGCCGTCGCGTTACTCTGCTGAACCCTTGGCAAGAGAAGAACGCGCGCGGCTGCTGCAACGGGTCGAGCACTACGGCTATGTGGATGATTATTCAGGTATACGCATCGCCAAAGACGGCAGGCGTTTCATGATACAAGACGCTACGGTGTGGAACCTGATTGATGAAAAAGGCGCACGTCGCGGCCAGGCTGCCATGATCAGAGAATGGGCGGAATTATAATTTCACAGTGATTTGCTTACTTTAACGATGTGCCTATCCTCTTCGCAAATTTTGCTGGTGAAGCCGAGGTGTCTCATGAGTTTGAGCATATTGTGATTCTCGCTCAATACCTCGCCCTCGATAGTCTTTAGTCCTTTGGAACGCGCAGCGTCCATTAACGACAGCATGAGTTTGTGCCCCAGGCCTTTGCCAGTGAATTTGTCTGCCACGACCAGTGCAAATTCACAGGACTCCCCATCCGGATTGATGGCGAACCGTGCCACACCCAGTTCCACTTCTTCATCTTGCACCGAAGTTACTTCAATCAGTGCTATCTCCCTGCTGTAATCCAGTTGGGTTAACCGCACCAGCATGGCCTCGGTAAGTTCATGCACGCTATTCATGAAGCGGAAGTATTTGGATTCCTCTGATAGATCGCGCACGAATTTCTTAACCAACTCGGCATCTTCCGGGCGGATCGGACGTATAGTCACCGCTGTGCCATCGTCCAGCCGGCACTGCCTGACCAGTTGGGTGGGATAGGGGTAAATCGCCATATGCGAATAGCGATCTGCGGTTGGTTCGCGAGCTTCCACCAGGATGCGTGCATCGGCCACCAAGGCACCGTGCTCATCAAGAATCAGCGGGTTAATGTCCATTTCTCTGAGCATGGGCAGTTCACATACCATTTCCGAGACGCGCAGCAACACCTCTTCCAGCGCATCCATATTGGCAGGAGCCATGTTGCGAAATGCGCCCAGCATCCTGGCCACACGGGTGTTCTGAATCAGGTCCCTCACCAGAAAATGATTAAGCGGTGGCAGCGCAACTGCGCGGTCGGCCATGATTTCGACAATGGTGCCTCCCGCCCCAAAAGTGATGACCGGTCCAAATGCCGGATCGGTCGTCACGCCGATCATCAGTTCACGGCCATTGGGCTTGATGATCATGGGCTCGATGGAAACCCCGTTCATTTGTGCTCCCGGATGATAATACTGAAGGTTATCCTGAATCTTTTGATAGGCAGTGCGCACCTCCTCGACATTGCTCAGATTGAGCATCACCCCACCGACATCGCTCTTGTGTGTGATGTCGGGTGAATTTATTTTTACCGCTACTGGAAAGCCCATTTCACGTGCAATCAACACGGCTTCGCCCATCGAGCGGGCAATCATGGTGTTGGCGACTGGAATATGAAAAGCTGACAATACCGTCTTGGATTCAACTCCGGTCAGCACCTTTCGATCCTCCTGCATCACGCCCGCAATGATATTTCGAGCTGCTTGCACGTCCGGCTCAATATGGCTGGTGATCGGTCCGGGAACCTGCATCAGCAGACGCTGATTGCGATAGTAAGCCGACAGATGGGCAAACACTTCGACAGCGGGCTCCGGCGTGCGGAAATGTGGCTTGTGCGCCTTGGCAAAGGCGTCGCGCGCACTGGCAACCTGACTTTCGCCCATCCAGCAAGCCAACAGTGGTTTACTGTGATTGTTGGAAAGTTCAATCAGGGCCTGTGCTGATTGCAGTGGCTTGGTCATCGCCTGTGGCGTGAGGATGGCCAGCACGCCATCCACGTTGGGGTCTTCCAGGCAGGTTTTTACTGCATGATGATAACGATCCTCTTGGGCATCACCGATGATGTCCACAGGATTGCTGTGTGACCAATTGGGTGTCAGATGCTGGTTGAGATGAGCGATGCTGGCATCCGATAAGGTGGCGATGGAAAGCCCCAGGTCAGCGGCCCTGTCGGCCGCCATGACCCCCGGCCCGCCGCCATTGGTAACGATGGCCAGGCGGTTCCCAACAGGATGGAATCCGCATGAAAGCGTTTTGGCTGCAGTGAACAATTGTGTGATGGTTTGCACACGCACTACACCGACACGACTGACTGCAGCATCGAACACATCATCTGCGCCCACCAGCGATGCAGTATGCGACATTGCGGCTTTTGAGCCTGCGCCGTGACGGCCGACTTTGACCAGGATCACCGGCTTGATGCGTGCCGCTGCGCGCAATGCACTCATGAATCTGCGCGCGTTGCGGATGCCTTCGATATACATCAGGATGCTGTGAGTGTGGGCATCTGAAACCAGATAATCAAGAATTTCCCCGAAATCAACATCGGTTGAAGAGCCCATGGATACCACGCTGGAGAAGCCAACATCATTGCTCTGCGCCCAATCAAGAATCGCCGTGCACAGCGCACCCGACTGCGAGACGAAGGCAATGTTGCCGGCATGCATGGCACCGCGGTTGAATGTAGCATTCAGGCCGATATAGGGACGCATGATGCCGAGGCAGTTGGGGCCGATTAAACGGATGCGGTAACGACGGGCTGCCGCCAGTAATGCTTGTTCCAACGCCTGACCCTCAGGGCCGGCCTCTGCAAAGCCAGCGGTGATGACTACAGCTGCTTTGACACCATGTCGACCGCAACTCTCGATGATGTCTGGCACGGTAAGTGCCGGCGTGGCGATAATGACTAATTCAATTGCTGCATTTATTTCTTCAATCGAAGCATAAGCGCGCTGGCCTTGCACCTGCCTTGTTTTAGGATTGATTGCATAAAGCGCACCTTTAAAGCCACTTTCCAGCATGTTCTGGAATACGACCTGTCCAACCGAATCGGGTTTGTCACTCGCACCAAACACGGCAACAGAGTCAGGTTCGAACAAGCTGTTAAGGTAGTGTTTACCCATGTTTTCATGGTTCTCTTCGGATTTAGTTAGGCTATGATAGCAGTGTCTTTACTCGATATCGCCATTATGCAAACCGCTTATATCAGTCATCCACTGTGTCTCAAACATGACATGGGCGAAGGACATCCGGAGAGTCCGGCGCGCCTGCGTGCTATTGAAGACCAATTGATTGCCTCGCGCTTGTTCAATTATCTGGGACATTACGAGGCGCCAGTGGCTACGCGTGAGCAATTGTTGCGCGTGCATGATGCGAACTACGTTGATGTGATCGAACACAATGTGCCGCAGCATGGCAGGGTGCGGTTGGATAGCGATACGGTGATGAATCGGTTCAGCTATCAGGCTGCGCTACATGCCGCAGGGGCTGTGGTGATGGGTGTGGACCTGGTGATGGGAAAGACAGTCGAGAATGCTTTTTGCAATGTCCGCCCGCCAGGCCACCATGCCGAACGCGCACTACCGATGGGGTTTTGTATTTTTAATAATATTGCAGTCGGCGCCATGCACGCACTAACGCATCATGGCTTGCGGCGTGTTGCGATAATAGATTTCGACGTGCATCACGGCAATGGTACGGAAAACATCTTTCACGAAGATCCGCGCGTGATGATGTGTTCCACCTTCCAGCATCCGTTTTATCCCTTTAGCGGCGCCGATAGCACCAATGACCACATGATCAACATACCGCTTGCCGCTGGGTCAGGCGGCGAGGAATTTCGCACGGCAGTTACGGAACACTGGTTGCCGGCGCTGGAAAGATTTCAGCCCGAGATGGTGCTGATTTCCGCAGGATTTGACGCGCATTTTGAAGATGAAATGGCCATGCTCAGATTCACCGCGGACGATTATGCCTGGGTGACCCGTGTGATAAAGAAAATTGCGGAAAAATACGCGCATGGTCGCATCGTGTCTGCGCTTGAGGGTGGTTATGAGCTGCACGCATTGGGGCGGAGTGTGGCGGCACACCTCAAGGTGCTCATGGGTCAGTAATACGTGCTCTACAACAAAACATCGTACTTATTGCAACAGCACGGTGTCAGCATCAGCCGTTCGCTGGTGGGCAACTATACACTACAGCGTTGGATATGGCTGGCGCGTCGGTCACCGTTTGCTTGCTTGACGATGAAATTCGCCAGCATTGGGATGCTCCAGTGCATACTCCGGCCTTGCGCTGGGGCAGGTGAGAATAATAGGAGAAGGAAATAAACGTGGTCTGAGGTAACCCTATTTTACGAACACCGCCAAAGTAACTCTCGTCCAGTTCCACCGCACCATCGAATATTTCGTGGGCCCCTTGCTCCAGGTAATACGCAATCACTTCCCACGGTTTGCGGTAAAACAGAGCAGCACTGTTGGGCTGTATGCCAAGTAAATCAGCCGTCGATCTCACCGTTACTTCCAGCACAAAAAACCAAGCAACCTTAACTTCTGTTTTCTTAATAACTTACAATGAGTTATCTTCATCTAATTAGCTTAACATTTAAGCTAATCTACTTCAGCCCCTAATTTTTAGTGGCAATGGGTAGTGCAAATAAAAACGGGGCTGATGCCCCATTTTTATTACTGCTGCATGTTAATTACAACTGATCAGCATTTTCAGCCAGGTATTTAGCAACACCTTCTGTTGAGGCATTCATACCAGCCTTGCCTTTCCTCCAGCCAGCTGGGCAAACTTCGCCATGCTCTTCGAAAAATTGCAGTGCATCTACCATGCGCAGCATTTCATCAATATCGCGGCCCAATGGCAGATCGTTAATGATCTGATGACGTACAACACCAGCCTTGTCGATCAGGAAAGAGCCACGGAATGCGACACCGCCTTCAGCTTCAACATCGTAAGCTTTGCAAATTTCGTGTTTGATATCGGCGACCAGAGGGTAGCCAACCTGGCCAATGCCGCCCTTGTCGATAGGGGTGTTCTTCCATGCCAAATGGGTGAAATGGGAGTCAATGGAAACGCCAATCACTTCAACGCCACGTTTCTTGAATTCTTCCAGTCGGTGATCAAAAGCAATCAATTCAGAAGGACAAACAAAAGTGAAGTCTAGCGGGTAGAAGAAAACAACCGCAGATTTGCCCTTAATATGGGAAGAAAGATTGAAATCTTCCTTGATCGTATTGTTACCCAGCACCGCAGCAGCGGTGAAATCGGGAGCGGATTTGCCTATAAGTACAGCCATGTTAAATCTCCTTTGTGAACGGTGAAGCAACAAATTTTATAGCGTAAATCAATTTAAATAGAATTTCTAATTAAATTTAGCAATAGAGATGATTTATTATGACTATGGCCTTATGGAAATTTATTACCATGAAAAACCCCTTACAGAGATAGCACGATAGCGGGCATGATTTGCCTCCTTAGCATGTTAAAATTCTAGTCTTAAAGGGTCAATTTCGTTTTAGTTTTCTTACATTCATTCAACTTAATCCAGATAGTCACTGTCGGCTGGTTCACCAGCCGCTTCGCTTTTGTCTATCTTCATTGGCCTGCTGTTCTCAATCATTTGTTGGCGGCTTTCCGGTGTCTCCAGGCTGATGCGGCCTAAAGCGCCAGACCGATAATCTACCAAGAATGCCAGCGCAGCTTTCTCCATATCTACGATATTCCCTTTGAGCAGATAGCCGCGCCGCTTGGCGATGCCTTGCACCACATCCACGGCGTCCATATCAGCTACATCGATTTTGTAGCGCGCATTGAGCAGAGCGGGGTAGCGCTCCAGCAGCACACCGGCGAGAAATATAGCTACTTCTTCATCGATTACCGCGTTGCGGCCAATCGCGTGGCTGGCAGCCAGCATGTAGCCATCGCTTTCATACTGGATTTTCGGCCACATCATGCCGGGCGTGTCGGTGATGCTCATCTGGTCATTGAGCTCAAAGCGCTGCTGCACTTTGGTGACGGCGGGCTCGTCACCTACCTTGGCGATGCGGCGGTT
>JADGRN010000144.1 GCA_017880825.1 Methylophilaceae bacterium
AATGGCTTTCCCTAACTAAATCTCTTGGCCTAACTTAGACCTCGTCGTCCTGCAGCGGAATATTCTTGTAGCTTTCAAGCTCTTGTCCGCGTTCTTTATCACCATAGACATAAAACACAATGCCGCAGAACAGGACAAAGAAAATCACCAGCGCCAGCGGCTTGGTATTTTCGTCATTGGTAAACCACAGCAACCATTCCATCAGATTGCCCTTTTAACGGAATTTAACGAAATAATCATCATCGTATTTCTTGAAGTCCACCATAGTGCCGAGCACTTGCAGATAAGCCACCAACGCATCCAGCTCGGTGAGTTTGCCGGGGTTGGTGTCGTAGTCGCCCAACTGCGCCTGTGCGATCAGATTCTTTTCGGCATCGGGAATATGCAGGGTTCTGGCTACTGTATCGCCGAAATCCTTAACATTGCGCTGGTATTCAGCCTGGGTAGCGGAGTATGGAACGCCGGTCACGCGCAGGGCTTGCATGCGCAAGCCAACATCAGAGTAATCCAGATCGTTTTTCGCCAGCCAGGGATAATTCGGCATGACCGATTGCGGCACCAGGGAGCGCGGAGCAGTTAAATGCTGGGTTTGCCAGTCATTGGAGTACTTGCCGCCAACGCGTGCCAGATCCGGCCCGGTTCGTTTGGAGCCCCACTGGAACGGATGGTCATATTTTGACTCCGCTGCCAGCGAGTAATGACCATAACGCAGCGCTTCATCGCGAAACGGACGGATCATTTGTGAATGGCAAAGATAACAGCCTTCGCGCACATAAATATCGCGCCCGCGCAGCTCCAGCGGCGAATAGGGACGGACACCATCGACTTTTTCTATGGTTTCCTTGATGAAAAACAACGGCAATATTTCCACCAGGCCGCCTACACTGATGGCCACCATGATCAGAACCAACAACCATCCTAAATTACGTTCAATCTTGTCGTGCTTCATGCTAACTCCGATCCTCCACTTTGCGGCTTAAGCGACTGCGGTGCCTTTTATGCGACTGCGGTGCTGAGGCCGCCTTCCAACTCCGTACTACCCTTGCGCACGGTTCGAGCGATGTTGTAGCACATCAGTATCATGCCCGTGAGAAAGAATGCCCCGCCCAGTGCGCGCATGATGTAGAACGGATGTGCCGCAGCGACAGATTCAACAAAGGAATACTGCAGGTTGCCAAAGTCGTCAAAAGCGCGCCACATGAGGCCTTGCATGATGCCGGAAATCCACATCGCGGTGATATAAAGCAGGATGCCGATGGTCGCCAGCCAGAAATGCACGTTGACCATCTTCATGCTGTGCATAGGCGTATTCCACAGCCGCGGCACCAGGTGATAGAGCGAACCGAAGGTGATCATGGCGACCCAGCCCAAGGCGCCGGAATGCACGTGGCCTATGGTCCAGTCGGTGTAGTGCGACAGTGCGTTGACGTCCTTGAGCGACATCATCGGGCCTTCAAAGACGGACATGCCATAGAACGACAGTGACACAATCAGGAAGCGCATGATAGGGTCGGTGCGCAGCTTGTCCCAGGCGCCGGACAGCGTCAGGATGCCGTTGATCATGCCGCCCCAGGAAGGCAGCAGCAGCATGATGGAGAAGGTGGCGGCCAGTGTCGAAGTCCAGTCTGGAATTGCCGTCCAGTGCAGATGGTGAGCACCGGCCCACATATACAGGAAAATGAGCCCCCAGAAGTGAACTACCGACAATCGGTATGAATATATCGGACGGCCCGCCTGCTTGGGCACAAAGTAATACATCATGCCGAGAAAGGCAGCAGTGAGGAAAAAGCCAACGGCATTGTGACCGTACCACCATTGCGTCATGGCGTCCTGCGCGCCGGCGAACAGGCTGTAGGACTTCATGGAGAGCAGGCTGATCGGCACCGCCAGATTGTTGAACGTATGCAGTATTGCGGTAGCCAGTATGAATGCCAGATAAAACCAGTTGGCAACATAGATGTGCGGTTGTCTGCGCTTCATCAATGTGCCGATGAATACCGCCATGTAAGCAACCCAGACGACTTCTATCAGCAAATCGATCGGCCATTCCATCTCCGCATACTCGCGGCCTTGGCTGTAGCCCAGCACATCGCCCAGCGCAGCACAGACGATCACCGTCTGCCAGCCCCAGAAGGTAAAGCTGGCCATGCCGTCGCTGAACAGGCGCGCCTGGCAGGTGCGCTGCACCACATAGTAAGAAGTGGCAAACAGCGCGCTACCGCCAAAACCAAAGATCACGGCACCGGTATGTACCGGGCGCAGACGGCCAAAAGTGATGTAGGGAATATCAAAATTGAGGATGGGAAAAGCCAGTTCGGAAGCGATATACACACCGACAAGCATGCCGATTGCGCCCCAGACCAAAGTCATGATGGTGAACTTTCGAACAATATCGTAGTTATATTGTTCGTTGGTGGTGACGCTCGCCGTTGCCATTACTGCACTCCCTTAATGCAAAAATCCATCTTCCAATAGTTCGTGATTATATTCTCTATCGCCCAACCCTAACAACAAAGCCAGCATGGTAAGTCCTAGATGATCAGTTCCAGATCGTGCGCAATCTCCTCCGGCTTTTGGCCGAACTTGATGTAATCCCTGATTTTTCCATTTTTATCAAACGCATAAACGCCAGCGCTATGGTCGATGGTGTAACCACTTTTTCCTGCCTGTTCCTGCTTGGCATAAAAAATCTTGAAGTTTTTGGCGGTTTCCGCAATCTGTTCCGGCGTACCGTACAGGCCCAGAAAGCGGCTATCAAACGATGGCACGAATTGCGCCAGCACTTGTTGCGTATCGCGCTCCGGGTCCAAGGTGACAAACAGCACCTGCACTTCATCGCTGCGCTTGCCCATGAGCTTCATGGCATGGGCAAGGTCAGCCATGGTGGTCGGGCAGACATCCGGGCAATGCGTATAACCAAAGAACAAGGCCACCGCTTTGCCTTTGAAATCGCTTAATTGACGAGCCTTGCCGTTGTGGTCGGTGAGCTTGAGGGAGTTGCCGAAATCAGCACCGGTGATATCCGTGCCGACAAACTGCGTTTGCTGGGCGCCTTGCTGGCAAGCCAGCAGCAACATACAACTGATAAGCAGGAACCATTTACGCATCACTCAACCCTTAAAAGTCAGACTTTAATTTATCGGGATTTTAACATGGCACCGCTCACAGCAAGTCACCCAACGCAAAGCCAGGTACCCCGCATTTTGCCCCGGCCAGGCTGCAAGCCTGATCCAGCATGGCTTGCACGCCTGATTGGGCAAACGCGGCATGGATGATGGCCGCATTGAACGTATCACCCGCACCCAGCGTATCGACCATGCTGGCTGGCGACACGGCCGCAGCGTGATAAATAGCGCCCTGCGCATCCAGTCCATAAGCGCCTTGTTGGCCTGACGCCAATACAATTTTGGCTTGCGGCGCGCGCTGCTGCATCCAGCGCAGAAAATCATGCGGTTCGCTGTTACCGTCATGCTGGGCAAAACCGCTGGAGCAAATCAGCAAATCCGCCAAGCCAAACAGCACGGCTATGCCATCGCGCGGCTTTTCCAGCTCAAGTGAAATCGGTAAATCCGGGCGGTGCATGCGTACATACTGCATCATCGTCTGTGTCTCCGGGATATTGCGGCCTTCAAAATGCACCCAATCACAGCCATACAAATCCACAGCCTCGATCGCCGTCGCCGATAATTCCGGCAAATCACGGTAATGCACGATGCTGCGTGTGTCGCCCGCCAGATAAATACTCGAGGTCGGCGGCTTGCCCGGCAGACGCGGGCAATGCGCATAGCCAACACCGTAGCGTTCAAAATCCTGCGTGATCACCGAACTCTCGGGGGCATCCGCCAGCGTGCCGAGAAACTCCGCCTGATGGCCCAGTTGGCTCAATACCACTGCGCTGTTTGCGGCATTGCCGCCGCGCACGGTGCGCAAGGACTCAGCACGCATTTCTTCATCCGCATGCGGGTGGTGGCTCAGGCCAAACACCAAATCCAGCGTTGCTGTGCCAAGCAATAAGATACTTGCCATCGACATTTCCTTAGCGTTTCAGGCAGGTTAGTGATGCAGCCTTGCCTTTAATCTATTCAATATTACACAGTGTCGTTTACAATTAGAGCTTTTTAGCCTGGGACAAACAAGCCCGGCCGAACCAGTTAGGGGAAAAACACGATGTCGATGTCCGACCGCGATGGTCTGATCTGGTATGACGGTAAAATGGTGCCATGGCGCGAGGCCACCACCCATGTCCTCACTCACACGCTGCACTATGGCATGGGCGTGTTCGAAGGTGTGCGCGCCTACAAGACCGATAAGGGCACGGCCATTTTCCGCCTGCAGGAGCATACCGACCGCCTGTTCCGCTCTGCGCATATCCTCGGCATGAAAATGCCGTACGATAAAGCCACGATATTTGAAGCGCAGAGGGCCGCTGTACGCCAGAACAACCTGGAATCCGCCTACATACGGCCAATGGCGTTCTACGGCGCTGAAGCCATGGGCATCTCCGCCAAAACGCTGTCCACCCACTTGATTGTTGCCGCCTGGACATGGGGCGCTTACATGGGTGATGAGG